>CAKMOM010000030.1:0-6434 GCA_927910965.1 uncultured Streptococcus sp. | reverse complement strand
GGAAATAAAGGTGGTTGTACCATCCAATTGATTCATCACTTTCCCTTTGGTATGGGCTTAGGACATCTCAAAAAAGACTACATTGAATTTAAAACGTGTTGGTATCTTTGATGGGAAAGCAGTAGAAGTCACTCTTCGAGAACCTTATTCGAGAGATCTACTGCAGGTTGTCAAGTCGATTAAGCAACATCAGAAATTGATAGCTTATCGCTATAAAGAAGGAAAACTGCTATTTGTTAAGAAGGAGGCGTCAGATGTCCTCTGAACAACAGGAACGAATGGCAGTTCAATATGCAGAGCGTAGTCTTTTATTTTACTGTAAGAAGTCTCTTAAAGATTCTAGAATGGTCTAGACGTCAGGCTTTAGCACAGGATTCCGCCTATAAGATAGGTGTGCAGAAATTAGAAGAATTGCTACAATCTCCCTATGCGATTGATACGATTAATCTGAAAAAAGATTTTTTAGACAAACCAATTGATATAGAGAAATTTAAAGCCTTTTTAGAAAAAGAAGAGATTCCTTTAGCCATCGCTTGGCAAGGGGATTCTCTGCATTTCTACACGAAAGACCGTTCGATTCTAGACAATCATTTAGACCATCTGCTAGAAAAAATGGTTAATGATCCGGAGAAATTAGCTGATTTTACCATGGATAAGTCATTAGACGATGCAATTGATGAGGCTAAATCCCAAATTACCTTTAGACAAGAAGGGACCGTCAAACAGAAAGAGATGGTGAGATGATGTACAGTGGAAAGAAATTCCTACTATTCTCACTGTTAGGCATCTTACTAGGCTATCTTTTTCATCGTTTGACGCTTTTGTATGATTCCTATACTGGAAATAGCTTAGATAAATGGACTCATCTTCTGATGGAAGGTCAAGATGAAGTTCTTCAGTCGCCATGGAATGTTTCTTTTACTGGAAAATCAAGTGCTTTTTTTCTACTAGGCTTTGTGATGATGTTACTGGTTTATCTCTATCTAGAGACTGGTAAAAAACAATACCGAGAAGGAGTAGAATACGGGAGCGCCCGTTTTGGAACTCTAAAAGAAAAAGAGCTCTTTACGGTAAAGAATTTTCTCATGATACGATCTTAGCACAAGATGTTCGTTTGACATTATTAGATAAAAAATCACCCCAATATGATAGAAATAAGAATATTGCGGTGATTGGAGGTTCAGGAAGTGGGAAGACATTTCGCTTTGTGAAACCCAATCTGATTCAGATGAATAGTTCTAATATTGTAGTGGATCCTAAAGATCACTTGGCCGAAAAAACAGGCAAACTCTTTTTAGAACATGGCTACCAAGTAAAGGTGTTGGATTTAGTCAATATGAAGAACTCAGATGGCTTCAATCCTTTTCGCTATATAGAGACAGAAAATGATTTGAATCGCATGCTGACGGTTTATTTCAATAACACCAAAGGCTCTGGCTCCCGAAGTGACCCATTTTGGGATGAAGCTTCTATGACTTTGGTACGAGCTTTAGCCTCCTACTTGGTCGATTTCTATAATCCACCTAAAACAAGAGAACAGCTCATTGAAGAGAGTCGTTTGAGTCAAAAAGAATACCAAAACTTTGTTGAAACGTCAAAAAAAAGAAGTGGAAGAGCGAAAAAAACGAGGGCGTTATCCAAGTTTTGCTGAAATCTCAAAACTCATTAAACACTTATCCAAGGGTGAAAACCAAGAAAAAAGTGTCTTAGAAATTCTATTTGAAAATTATGCTAAAAAGTATGGGACTGAAAATTTTACCATGCGAAATTGGGCAGATTTTCAAAATTATAAGGATAAGACTCTGGATTCTGTTATAGCTGTAACCACTGCTAAATTTGCCCTCTTCAATATTCAAAGTGTCATGGATTTGACCAAAAGAGATACCCTTGATATGAAGACATGGGGCCAGGAAAAATCAATGGTTTACTTAGTTATCCCAGATAACGATAGTACCTTTCGCTTTCTTTCAGCCCTCTTTTTTTCAACCGTATTTCAAACTCTAACAAGACAAGCAGATATTGATTTTAAGGGTCAATTGCCTCTTCATGTGAGAGTTTACTTAGATGAGTTCGCAAATAGTGTGACACGTTCTACGCCCAAAGCGGTAGGAATAACCGACAAAAGCGTAGCCTAAAGTCACAAACAATTTAATAATGTGGTTTTAGAGAACTGCATAACTGAAATCTCAAATGATGGGGTAACGCCCTGAAGGGGATTCGCTAATACTCCGAATAGCGTTGGTCGGATACAGACGACTAAGGTTATAAGCTCGGGGAAGTCGTGCGAAGCACACCCTAAAGTAGAAATACTAGGAAAGATACCTAGAGGTAGGTGTTGTGTGTGACAGTGCGGGCGGGGTTATCATATGGTTAGAATGACCAAATAAGTGGTCTGACAAAATTCCGAATGTACAGCTCTAAACGAATGGCTGGTAGAAATGCCAGTGTACTAATGGGTACGCAAGTGGGGTAAAGTAAAAGTTGTTAGTATGAAATACCCTCTGTGTTTATAGGACACAGGTATCTTGAGAAAAGTCTTGAAGATAATACTTGCAGGGCTAAAGGAATGACCTAGTGGTAACAATCCTAAGTTATGTGGAACGTGGAAAGCAACCAATACGGGAGCTGACTGTAACAGCGACAAAGTACCGTAGTTGTATCGAAAATGAAAAGGCTGAAAGAACCTTTTCTACAATAAGTGCATTTATGGTTGTGAGAGTAGTGGCACAGTACCGTTGAAGCCGTGATAATAAGCGGTGGAGGGATAGCCACAAGCCGATACTGAATTTTCTTTCATGTCTATATAGTAATCACCAAAAGGAGATTTTCATAGCTGTCGTGGTGCGACTAAGAAAAAATCATTCTCCGATAAGGAGTTGGTTACTATGGCAAAACGAATTGTAAATAAAGCAGAACGAAATGCAGAAAGGTATGATGCTAAAGAAATAGGATATCAGCTTTATGAAGATAGCCTAAAAGAGAAGAGATTTGATAGACTTATGCCAATGATTGTCTCTGACCAAAACATCATACTTGCATATCGAAATATCTGCAAGAATAACGGGAGTAAAACTCCTGGTACAGATGGTAAAACGATTATAGAAATACAGAAATTACCTATCGAAATGGTCATAAAAACCATCAGAAACAAGTTAAACTATTATCAACCAAAGAAAGTCAGACGAGTAGAAATCCCGAAAGATAATGGAAAGACAAGACCTCTTGGAATTCCGAGTATTTGGGACAGACTGATACAACAGTGTGTCTTACAGGTTTTAGAGCCAATCTGTGAAGCTAAGTTTCACGAAAGAAACAATGGTTTCAGACCGTATAGGTCTACACAGAACGCAATAGCACAGTGCTATAAAATGGCACAAATACAAAATCTGCACTTTGTTGTAGATGTGGATATTACAGGCTTCTTTGATAATATTGACCACTCAAAACTTATCCGTCAGTTATGGGGATTGGGAGTACAGGACAGAAAGCTGATTATGATAATCAAGCAAATGTTAAAAGCAGATATTCTGTTCAAAGATATAGTCATCACACCAGAAACAGGCACACCTCAAGGTGGCATTCTATCTCCGCTACTAGCTAATGTAGTACTGAATGAACTGGACTGGTGGGTTGCTAATCAGTGGGAAATGTTCAAAATCAAAGAGGGAAGTACAGGCTACGAGTTTACAAAGGTTGATAACGAGGGAAACATACTCACAATAGACCGAACGCAGAAATGGAACAAGCTCAGAGCAAAAACCGACTTGAAAGAAATGTATATCGTAAGATATGCGGATGATTTTAAAATATTCTGTAGAGATTATGTAACAGCGGTTAAGGTAATGGGTGCGACAAAGTTATGGTTAGCTGAAAATCTTCACTTGAAGACAAGTGATGAAAAATCAGGAATTACCAACCTTAGAAAGAACTACACGACTTTTCTTGGAATAAAATTCAAGGTAGTACCAAAAGGGAATAAATGGATTATTCGTTCCCATATGGCAGATAAGAGTAAAGCAAAGGTTATCAGTAAACTGGGTTCTGTTTGGAAGGATATTAAGAATCCAAGCAAACAAAGTGAATTAGATAAAAAATATAAGCCTTTACAACGCTACGGTAATGGGAATGCACAATTATTACGGTATGGCAACGCTTGTATCAGCTGATTTTGCGGAAATAGCCTTTAAGGTTACAGGGAAAAGCAACGGAATGAATCATAACAAACGATGCTTTCCCATAGAGAAACAAGGTGAAATTACAAGTAAATACATCTTGGATAAGTACGGAAAGTCCAAACAATGTAGATGGATAAATGGTCGTATGATTGTTCCTGTCGGATATGTATCTTATGAATATCCAAAATATAAAAGACGTGAAGTCAACAAATATGTGAGGAAATACTCAGACACTGAAAACTGTATCAGTTTTGAAGTTATGAAGTATATGATGGAAAATGCTCATCTGTATCCTACATTAGAGATGGCAGATAATGCTCTTTCAAGGTATATAGCACAAAAAGGTAAATGTGCTGTTACGCATAATGTTTTGACCATTGTGGATATGGTCTGTGAACACATCAAGCCTTGCAAAGGAGAAAGAAACGATACTTACAGGAATTTAATTATTCTCTCAAAAGAAGTATCGGATTTGGTAGGAGCAGAAAATAGCAATAAAGTAAGTAAGATACTTAAAAACCTACCATTGACCAATGAAATGCAAGAGAAAATCAATAAGCTTCGTAAACACAGGGAGCTAGAAATAATACAATTCGATGACTATATAGGCACTAAAAAGTAAGATTTAGTCGGTGGAACGCCGTGTGATGGGAAACTATCACGCACGGTGTGGAGCGGGGGAAAAGCCCGAGGTAGTAACACCAGAGGCTTACCTATCGCTATTCGGAGAAATCCCAGATTTTGCTGAACAAACCTCAACAGTCCGTTCTCGAAATATGAGTCTCGTTCCCATTCTTCAAAATATTGCCCAACTTCAAGGGCTCTATAAAGAAAAAGAAGCTTGGAAAACCATTTTGGGGAACTGTGATAGCTTAGTCTACTTAGGTGGTAATGATGAAGATACCTTTAAATTTATGAGTGGGTTACTCGGTAAACAAACCATTGATGTTCGAAATACTAGTCGTTCCTTTGGCCAGACAGGTTCAGGATCCCTTTCTCATCAAAAGATTGCTCGTGATTTAATGACACCTGATGAAGTCGGAAATATGAAACGACATGAATGCTTGGTTCGAATTGCCAATATGCCTGTCTTTAAAAGCAAAAAGTACAATTCCATTAAGCATCCAAACTGGAAATACCTAGCCAATAAAGAAAGCGATGAACGGTGGTGGAACTATCAGATCAATCCTTTGAATCAAAGTCAGGAAAATCATCTTGAAGGCCTTAGAATTCGTGATTTAACTTTTGAATCTAGTTTAAAATAAAAATAGAAAAGAGGAAATAGATGATTACGCATTTTAAAGGTTTTGTTTATGGAGTAGACGCAAGTGCTATGTTTGCACAAGCTATGTCTTTGTTACAGAAGGGATTGATTGCAGTTGGTGCCTTTCTCGTTGTTGTGGGGATTGTCAATCTTGCAACCAACATTAAAGATGGTGGACCAGGTGTTCGGAATGCCATTCTTGAAATTGTCGGTGGAGTTATGGTAGGGGCTGCTGGAGCCTTTGTAACCCAGATTTCAATTTAGGAGGATAAACAATGACATGAATCTTAGTTTAGTCTCACCCTTTGTTTACCTTGCATCTGAAAAAATATCAGCTGAAAATTTATTTGAAGGATTTAATGTGGATTTACAATCTACGGTAGATCTGATTAAATCTCTATCTAGCTACAATCCAACTGTTTGGACTTATATGTCTAGTATTACTAAAAGTGTCATGCAGCCTCTTGGAGTTGCGATTTTATCAGTTGTTCTCATCTTAGAATTTTCGAAGATGGCAAAGAAGATTGCTAACTCAGGTGGAGCGATGACCTTTGAAGCATTAGCGCCGATGTTGATTAGTTATATTATGGTCGCAGTTGTAATTACCAATACTACCGTGATTGTAGAAGCCATCATCGGGATTGCGAGTCACGCCATTGAACAAGTGGCCTCGATTGTGGCTCACGGTGGGGCAAAGTATGATACAATCTCTGGATTAAAAGGTTCAGGATTTATTGGCCGGATGATTGTAGGCTTTTTCGCCCTCCTCATTTGGCTTGTTCGGATAGTAAGTGCAGCCATGGTCAATCTTTTGGTATCCATTCGATTTATTCAACTTTACCTTATGATTCCATTTGCCCTCTTACGATTCCAACATTTTTTAAGTGATGAGTGGAAGTCTATTGGTATTGGCTATTTAAAAAATATTATGGTCTATGCGGTACAAGGGGTTCTTATTTTTTCTGATTGTCTCTCTTGTTCCTTTTGTTTGAATC
>CAKMOM010000029.1:0-24286 GCA_927910965.1 uncultured Streptococcus sp. | reverse complement strand
CTTCTTGCTTTCTTTTTGTGGTAAAATATTTTTTAATAAAATATCTACATTTCCCCCCAATCTTACAAAAATGTAAGATTAAAGTCTCTTTTGTAAGGTTAGGTTTATGGCAAGTGGTCTTTTTTTGATGTAAACTAGACTCATAAAGAACAAAGGAGTAACATCATGAAACAAATCTTACATAAGAAAACAAGAAAACCAAGCCATAAAGATATCAAGCGTGTTCAACTGGGATGCGCTATGATGCAAGCGACATTTCATTTGATGGGATATTAAGAAAGGAGATTCTCATGACACTTTTAGATGTAAAACACGTTCAAAAAATTTACAAAACTCGTTTTCAGGGCAACCAAGTAGAGGCCCTCAAGGATATTCACTTTACCGTCGAAAAGGGTGACTACGTTGCCATCATGGGTGAGTCTGGTTCTGGTAAATCAACTCTTCTCAATATTCTAGCTATGCTGGATAAACCAACTCGTGGCCAGGTTTATCTGAATGGTACTGATACAGCAACTATTAAAAATTCACAGGCTTCTAGCTTCCGTCGTGAAAAGCTAGGATTTGTCTTCCAAGACTTTAACTTGCTAGATACTCTGTCTGTTAAGGACAATATCTTGCTTCCCCTTGTCTTGTCAAGAAGACCCATTACAGAGATGATGAAGAAATTGGTGGTGACAGCTGAGAATCTCGGTATCAATCAATTGCAAGAGAAGTACCCTTACGAGATTTCTGGTGGTCAGAAACAGCGTGTAGCAGTAGCTCGTGCCATCATCACAGAACCTGAAATTCTCCTTGCTGATGAGCCAACAGGAGCCCTTGATTCCAAGTCCTCTGCAGCCTTACTTGATGTCTTTGATGAAATCAATGAGCGCGGCCAAACCATTCTTATGGTAACCCACTCCACAGCAGCAGCTAGCAGAGCTAAACGTGTACTCTTTATCAAAGACGGCATTCTTTACAACCAAATCTACCGTGGAGATAAGACAGAACGTCAGATGTTCCAAGAAATCTCTGATACCTTGACTGTCATGGCAAGCGAGGTGAATTAGTATGTTTCGATTAACCAATAAGTTAGCGGTATCGAACTTGATTAAAAACCGCAAACTCTACTATCCTTTTGCGTTGGCTGTTCTCTTGGCAGTCACCGTCACCTATCTCTTTTACTCTCTAACCTTCAATCCCAAGATTTCGGAAATCCGTGGAGGGACAACCATTCAAGCTACTCTTGGATTTGGTATGTTTGTCGTTACCCTTGCGTCAGCCATTATCGTCCTTTATGCCAATAGTTTTGTCATGAAGAACCGTTCCAAGGAACTAGGAATTTATGGCATGTTGGGCTTGGAGAAGCGTCACCTGATCAGTATGACCTTTAAGGAGTTGGTGGTATTTGGGATTCTAACTGTTGGAGCGGGTATCGGTATTGGAGCCTTGTTTGACAAGTTAATTTTCGCTTTCTTGCTCAAACTGATGAAATTGAAGGTTGAGCTGGTCGCTACCTTCCAAATGAATGTTGTCATTGCAGTACTTGTTGTCTTCGGTTTGATTTTCCTAGGCCTCATGTTCCTGAATGCCCTTCGAATCGCCCGTATGAATGCCCTCCAGCTCTCGCGTGAGAAAGCAAGCGGAGAGAAAAGAGGTCGTTTCCTACCTCTCCAAACGATTCTTGGTTCCATAAGTTTAGGGATTGGCTATTATCTTGCCCTTACAGTAAAAGATCCTCTGACAGCCTTAACAACTTTCTTCCTAGCTGTTTTGCTGGTTATCTTTGGTACTTATCTATTGTTTAATGCAGGGATTACAGTCTTTCTACAAATCTTAAAGAAAAACAAGAAATATTATTACCAACCAAATAACCTTATCTCAGTGTCTAACTTGATTTTCCGTATGAAGAAAAATGCAGTTGGACTAGCAACTATCGCTATCTTGTCAACAATGGTTTTGGTGACCATGTCTGCAGCGACAAGCATTTTCAATGCTTCAGAAAGCTTTAAAAAAGTTCTGAATCCTCATGATTTTGGGGTTTCAGGGCAAAATGTTGAAAAAGAAGATTTGGACAAACTCTTGAGCCAGTTTGCAAGTGACAAAGGTTATAAGATTAAAGAGAAAGAAGTTCTTCGTTACGCTTACTTTGGTGTTGCAAACCAAGAAGGTAGCAAGTTAACCCTTTTTGAAAAAGGACAAAATCGTGTCCAACCCACAACAGTTTTCATGGTATTTGACCAAAAAGATTATGAAAATATGACTGGCCAAAAACTGTCTCTATCAGGAAATGAGGTCGGACTCTTTGCAAAGAATGAGGGAGTTAAAGAACAGAAAGCTCTAACTCTAAATGATCATCAATTTTCTGTCAAAGAAGAATTTACTAAAGATTTCATTGTAAACCATGTTCCAAATCAGTTTAATATTTTGACTGCTGATTACAATTACCTTGTTGTTCCAGATTTACAAGCCTTTTTAGACCAATTCCCAGATTCGGCTATCTATAATCAGCTGTACGGTGGTATGAATGTAAATGCCAGCGAAGAAGAACAACTAAAGGTCGCTGACGAGTATGATAAATACCTCGATCAATTTAATGCACAATTAAACACGGAAGGTAGCTATGTTTATGGTAGCAATCTAGCAGATGCTAGTGCTCAGATGAGTGCCCTCTTTGGTGGTGTCTTCTTTATCGGTATTTTCCTATCCATTATCTTTATGGTCGGAACCGTTCTGGTCATCTACTACAAACAAATTTCTGAAGGCTATGAAGACCGTGAGCGCTTTATTATCTTGCAGAAAGTCGGTTTAGATCAAAAGCAAATCAAGCAAACCATCAACAAACAGGTTTTAACTGTTTTCTTCCTTCCTTTGCTCTTTGCCTTCATACATCTCGCCTTTGCCTACCATATGCTTAGTCTGATTTTAAAAGTGATTGGTGTAATAGATACGACTATGATGTTGATTGTGACCTTGTCTATCTGCGCTATCTTCCTCATCGCCTATGTCTTGATTTTTATGATTACTTCTAGAAGCTATCGCAAGATTGTGCAAATGTAAAAAAAGATACCTCGACTTCAACATCGAGGTATTTCTTGTATTTTATACTCAATGAAAATCAAAAAGCAAACTAGGAAGCTAGCCGCAGGTTGCTCAAAGCACTGCTTTGAGGTTGCAGATAGAACTGACGAAGTCAGTAACCATATATACGGCAAGGTGAAGCTGACGTGGTTTGAAGAGATTTTCGAAGAGTATTAAATGCTGAAAAGTTGTCCTAGCAGAAAGGTAACTCCCATGGTTAAAAGACCGATAACAAGGTTCCGAATCATAGCTGTTTTGGTTGGTGCTTTTCCAAGTCTGGCACTAGTGTAACCAGTGAGAAGAAGGGCCACACCGACGATAAGGACGGTAGCAGGGATACGGTATTCACTTGGGAAAATGGTCACTGACAGCATTGGAGGCAAACTTCCAAGGAAAAAGGCAACAAAACTAGAAATGGCAGCGTGCCAAGGATTGGTAAACTCTTCATACTCTATCCCATATTTTTCCTCTACCAAAGCCTTGAGTGGATTTTTAAGAAAGGCCTTGTTGGTCAAGAGCTGGGCAGAGGTTTCACATTCTCCATTTTGGATATAGGCAGCATAGAGGGATTTTTTGGCTAGTTCCATATCTTGGTCTAGCAAGACTTGCTCACGCGCAACGGCTGCTTCCTCGGTATCTTTTTGAGTTGAAACGGATACATATTCTCCACCAGCCATTGAAAAGGCACCAGCTAAGATAGCTGCAAATCCTGATAAAAAGATAATCCAGATATTGCTCGTAGCACTAGCAACCCCGATAACCACACCAGCAATGGAAATAATTCCATCATTAGCACCAAGAACACCCGCACGTAGGATATTTAAACGACCTGCAAAATTTGAATCGATTTCGTGATTTGTTTCTAACATACTATTCTCCTTTTTATCCAGTATAAAGAAAAAATATGAGAAAAGCAATCTTTTAAAAGTATCTGAAAAAAGTTGCACGATTTTAATAAAAAGAGCTTTTCTGTTTAAGCTTTATCAATAAAACCTGCTATAATAGTTGCAGAAAGGTTGGTATTTATGGCGAGGATATTGGTTATTGAAGACAATAGTGACATTCAAGAGATTTTACGAACACTTCTTACTGAGGAGCATGAGGTGATTCAAGCCTTTTCTGGTACAGAAGGAATCATGCGTTTTGACCAAGGGGGGATTGACCTCGTTTTGCTAGATATCATGCTTCCTGGGAAAAATGGGGATCAGGTTTTAAAAGCCATCAGGGAACAAAGTCAAACTCCAGTCATTATGCTAACGGCTTTGAGCGATAAGAAGTTAATCAGTCAATACCTCTTAGACGGTGCCAATGATTACATAGTCAAACCTTTTGATTTGGACGAAGTCTTTGCCAGAGTTACTGTTCAATTACGTCAAAGCGTAGAAAAACAGCCTGTGGAAATAGTAAAAACTGAAAATCTGCCACAAAACTTGAAAAATATCCAGTTTGATGCTGAAAGTTTTGAAATCAAAAATAGTCAGGAAACGATTCGCCTTGCCAAGAAAGAATGCTTGATTCTCCAAACTCTCCTTAAATATCCAAAGAAAATTTTCACCAAGGAAGAACTTTATGAATTGGTCTGGGAGGATAGCTACCTATCTGGAGATAATACTCTCAATACGCATTTGAGTAATCTTCGTAAAAAATTAAACCAGCTTGACCCAAATCAAGAATATATTGAAACCATCTGGGGCGTTGGGGTAAGATTAAAAGGAGACAAGCAATGACCTACATGATAATTTTTGTTCTACTGGTACTCCTAATTATTTTATCGATTGTATTAATTCGCTACCATCTAGCACTTAAAAACTTGAGTCAACAGATTGAAGACAAGATTCTCACAGGTAGTATGAAAAGAGTCGGAGTCAGCATTTTTTTCCAAACATTTTTTACATCTCTACCAGCATATTGAGAATCTATTTCAGGAAGTGGAACAATCTCGGTTGGTGATGAAAAGGGAAAAGCAGACTCTGGATATGGCCATCAGCAATATCGCTCATGATATTCGGACACCTTTGACTATCGCGTCAGGCTACACCCAACAATTGATAAAAACTCCTGAAAACAAAGCAGAAACCTTACAAAAAATCGCCCAGCATCTTGATTTAGTCTCCAAACGTTTAGAGGCTCTCCTAGAATACCGTCGTTTGATGGAAGGAGCTGTCAAACCGAAACTTGAAGAAGTGGATTTTTCAGCTTTTATTACCAAGAAGACTCTGGCTTATTATGATGTTTTTCAGGCGGCAAATATCACGCTTGATTTTAAGGTTGAAACTGGTCTGAAAATAAGGACTGATGAAGACTTGCTGGATCGAATTTTACAAAATTTGCTTGGGAATGTCCTCAAACATAGCAAGGAAGAAGCGCGACTATCTTTGAGAAAGGAAAAGGAACAGCTTGTCTTAGAGATTGCAAACCTTGTCAAACAGCCCATCAAAAAATAGAAAATCTCAGCAACCGTTTTTATTCTGAAAATCTATCTGATACGGAAGAATCCTCTGGTTTAGGCCTTTATATTACTGAAGAATTATGTCATCTTCTCGGTGCAGAGATGAAACTAAGCACAGATGGGCATTGGTTATCGGTTTTTATTCACTTTTAACGAAATAAACCTCCTCTGTAGGCTAGAGGAGGTCATTTTTTATAAACTTTTCTTTTTGAAAACTGCCAGTCCACTTAGATTAAAAATTACAATAACAGCTAAGGTAACTATAAGTGTATAGAAAATGGATTCACTATTAGCAGTCATAGCATAGAAAAACTGCAATGATAAATATGGCAAAATTTTGATACTTGGGAAGATGAGCATTGGCATAGAAAGGATGATAGAGCTAATCAGATATCCAATAAATACTGCAAGATAAGAATGACTAACATAGAGGATGAAGGAAACAATGGAAAGCCAAGCAAGGAGGCAAAGGAATTGAAGGAAAATGGTTACCAGTAGATTGCCAATAAAGCCATCAGGCATAGTTCCAAATCCATTTAAGATTGTTGCTGGAATAAAGGCAATCACAAGGCTGATGATGACTTGTAAAAGTGCAATACAAGCCAATACAAAGGCTTTCGCTAGAAAAAACTCGGTACGAGAGACACCCACTGTTAAATTATTTTTATAGAGTTTGCCGATTAAATCAACTCCAAGAACGAGGCAGGCTAGGATGATGCAGAGAAAAACGAGGTTTGAACCTTGACTAGATGCGTTGATCAGGGCTTGTACACCGTCCCAACCATGGGTTGGAATGTCTGGCTCTTCTGTCTGGATTGCCATTAGATGGCCAGTAGCTCCAAAAATAGCCCCCATTAACATGAGTACAAAGAGAATGAACTCTGTAATCCAGAATCCTTTGGAACGGAAAAGACGGTAAAAGTCTGCTTGAATGGTATGTATCATGATTTTCCTCCTATTGGACCAATTGAGTGAAGTATTCTTCTAGGTTTTGACGGGCATAGTAAATCTCGTCAATGGCAACATCTGCCAAGGTTAATTCCTTGAGAATCTGTTTGACATCTTGTTCCTGACCAAAAATGTGGATTTCGTTTTCTGAATTAACAACCTTGAACTGGAGCTGGATTTGTTCTTTCAATACTTGGCAAGCTTTCTCTTTATCAGCTGTCTTAAGCACAATATAATCCTCACTCAGTGTTTCAAATTCAGCTTTGCTGATTTCACGGATAATCTTTCCTTGATCTAAAATACCAAAGCGATTTGCTAGGAGATAGAGTTCTGACAAGATATGGCTAGAGATGAGAATGGTGATTCCTTTTTCTTGATTGAGCCGTTGAATCATCAGACGAAATTCTTTGATACCAATTGGGTCAAGTCCGTTGATAGGTTCATCTAAGATCAGGAAGTCTGGTTTGGAGAGAAGGGCAATGGCGATGCCAAGTCTTTGCTTCATTCCAAGAGAGAAATCTCGAAAGACTTTTTTACCTGTATCTGACAAGCCTACATAGTCCAGCGTTTCTCGAATGACTTGATCAGCATTTGGAATATGACGAATCATACAGTAATATTTCAGATTTTGATAGGCTGTTAAGTGATTGTGAGCTACGGGTGATTCGATAACAGAACCTACTCGAGTTAGAGCCTTGGTCCACTCATTTTCCGTTTTGCTAGAGAAGAGGGAAACAGTTCCCTTATCCGCAAAGAGTAGTTGTGTAATAATTTTTATTAAGGTGGTCTTCCCAGCTCCGTTCTTTCCTATAAGTCCATAAACATCTCCCTCTCTTATCGTTAGATGAAGATCCTGAAGAATAGCTTGTTTGGCAAAGTTTTTGGACAATCCATGAATATCAAGTACTGTTTTCATGATTCTCTCCTTTTGATTTATTTTGATAACTCTAGTATAAAGCATAGAAATCAAAGAAAGCTCAAGCATTTCTAAAGAGTTTCTAAAGTTTTAGGAATTCTTAAATATCAAAACCCAGTTGATACGAACTGGGCTTCTTAATTATAGAATATATTTTTCAATGGCACGCGCGACGCCGTCTTCTTCGTTGCTGGCTGTAACGGCATCAGCTAAGGATTTGACATAATCGCTGGCATTTCCCATTGCAATACCAAGGCCTGCAAACTGGAGCATTTCGATATCGTTATTGGCATCGCCCATGGCCAAAATTTCTGATGGCTCAATCTTCAAAATTTCAGCTAGTCGAGAAAGAGCAGTAGCCTTTGTTGTTCCAAGTGGCATGGCTTCATAAATAACAGGCTGCGAACGAACACCGCTAAATCGTTGGCAAAGCTCCTCAGCAAAACTCTGCTCAAAATCGTCTGTTTGGCTCTCTGTTCCTAAAAACATACCTTGGAACATACGAAACTTGCCACTGGTTGCTTCTTCAAGAGAAATTTCAGTCAGGTCTGAAAAGACTAGCTTAGCATCATTTTGAATGATTTCATTAGGCTTACCTCCGAGGACAAAATAATGTTCCTCATCAAAAAGAGTCAACTGAACCTCACTCTTTTCAGCTAGGTCATAAAGGTATTCGATGTCAGATGGACTGAGTTCTTGCCAATCAACCAGACTCCAATCACTGGTCTGGTGAGTTGAACAACCGTTGTTAACAATGACATACTCATTCTGGAGGTCAAGTCCCAGTTTTTGATAGTAGGGGAGGACGCCAAAAAGCGGGCGACCCGTACAGAGAACCAGTTTGACACCTTTTTCGATAGCTTGGTGAATAGCAGTAATGTGGGCTTGTGGGATTTCCTTGGCTTCATTGAGGAGGGTTCCGTCCATATCCAAGGCAAGTAGTTTAATCATAGGTCTTCCTTCTTTATCTTTTGGTATTATTATAGCATATTTTGGAGGAAAGGAGGAGGAATCTTCGGGCTAATCATGGTATAATATAAGGTAATGAAAAATTCCAACGAGGCTGAGATGAAATTACTTTATACTGATATTCGGACTTCTTTGACAGAAATCCTAACCAGAGAGGCGGAGGAGCTGATTGCTGCTGGCAAGCGGGTCTTCTACATCGCCCCTAACTCTCTTTCTTTTGAAAAGGAACGCGCCGTGCTGGAATGCTTGTCACAGCAGGCTTCTTTTGCGATTACCGTCACGCGCTTTGCGCAGATGGCTCGTTACCTGATTTTGAATGACCTACCTGTCAAAACCAGTCTAGATGACATCGGTCTTGGGATGGCCTTTTATAAATGCCTTGCCGAACTTGATCCTAAGGATTTACGTGTTTATGGAGCTATCAAGCAGGATCCTCAATTTATCCAGCAGTTGATTGAGCTTTACCATGAGATGACCAAAGCTCAGATGAGTTTTTTGGACTTGGAGAGTTTGACGGATGAGGACAAGAGGGCCGATTTACTCTTGATTTTTGAGAAAGTAACGGCCTATCTTAACCAAGGGCAGTTAGCTCAGGGAAGTCAGTTGTCCCATTTGATTGAGGCTATTGAGAATTACAAAGTTAGTAGTGATTTTACTCAAATCGCCTTGGTTATTGATGGATTTACTCGTTTTTCTGCTGAGGAAGAGCGGATTGTGGACTTACTTCATGGCAAGGGTGTTAAGATTGTTATTGGGGCTTACGCTAGTAAGAAAGCCTATACCAGTCCCTTTAGCGAGGGCAATCTCTACCAAGCCAGTGTGGAGTTTCTCCATCATCTAGCCTCTAAATACCAAACTCCTGCTCTGGATTATTCTCAAACTCATGAGCAGATGGATAGCTTTGACAAGGCCTCTCGTTTGCTGGAGTCTTCTTATGACTTTTCAGAATTAACATTGGATGTCGATGAGAAGGATCGTGAAAACTTACAAATCTGGTCTTGCTTGACACAAAAGGAGGAGTTGGAGTTAGTAGCCCGTAGCATTCGTCAGAAATTACATGAGAACTCAGACCTGAGCTACAAGCATTTTCGTATTCTCTTGGGGGATGTAGCTTCTTATCAATTATCTCTAAAAACGATTTTTGACCAGTATCAGATTCCTTTCTATCTTGGTAGAAGCGAATCCATGGCTCATCATCCCTTGACACAGTTTGTCGAATCTATTTTAGCTTTAAAACGCTATCGTTTCCGTCAGGAAGATTTGATTAACCTTCTTAGAACAGGTCTGTATACCGACCTTAGTCAAGCTGATATTGATGCTTTTGAACAATATATCCGCTATCTTGGTATCAATGGCTTGCCAGCCTTTCAGCAAACTTTCACCAAATCCCACCATGGAAAATTTGATTTAGGGCGTTTAAATGCTCTTCGTCTGCGTATTTTAGCCCCTCTTGAGACTCTCTTTGCCAGCCGAAAGCAGAAGGCAGAAAATCTCTTGCAAAAGTGGAATGCTTTTCTAAAAGAAGGAGCGGTGACCAAGCAGCTGCAAAATTTGACAACTACTATGGAAACTCTTGAACAGGAAAGGCAAGTTGAAGTTTGGAAGGCATTCTGTCATGTTTTAGAACAATTTGCGACCGTTTTTGCAGGTTCACAGGTTAGTCTAGAGGACTTCCTAGCCTTGCTTCATTCTGGAATGAGCCTATCTCAGTACCGTACTATTCCAGCAACCGTAGATACCGTTCTGGTGCAGAGTTATGATTTGATTGCTCCTCTGACTGCTGACTTTGTCTATGCCATTGGGCTGACTCAGGATCATTTACCAAAAATTGCGCAAAACACTAGTCTTTTGACTGATGAAGAGAGACAAAGTTTAAACCAAGCGACAGAAGATGGGGCGCAATTGCTGATTGCCAGCAGTGAGAACCTCAAGAAAAATCGCTACACTATGCTTTCCTTGGTCAATTCTGCCCGTAAGCAGTTGGTCTTGTCAGCTCCAAGCCTTTTTAATGAAAGTGAAAGTAAGGAATCTGCCTATCTTCAAGAGCTGGTCCATTATGGATTTAGTCGGAGAGAGAGGAGGATGAATCACAAAGGGCTGTCTAAGGAAGATATGGGATCATATCACAGTCTTTTGTCCAGTCTGGTTGCCTATCACCAGCAGGGCGAGACGAGTGATACTGAGCAAGATTTGACATTTATTAAGGTTCTGGCGCGTGTTATGGGTAAAAAACTAGACCAGCACGGCCTTGCAAATCCAGCCCTCCAAACCAGTCCAAGCAGTAAGCAGTTGGCTAAGGATACCTTACAAGCTCTCTATCCTACTGATCAGGAGTTTTACCTGTCTACCTCTGGTTTGACGGAGTTTTATCGCAATGAATACAGTTATTTTCTCCGTTATGTTCTAGGCTTGCAGGAGGAATTACGCCTACGTCCTGATGCCCGTAGTCACGGGAATTTCTTGCACCGCATTTTTGAACGTACCTTGCAGTTGCCTGAAGAAGATTCCTTTGACCAACGTTTGGAACAGGCTATCCAAGAAACCAGTCAAGAACGGGAATTTGAAGCAATTTATCAGGAAAGTTTGGAAGCCCAGTTTACCAAGGAAGTTCTGCTTGATGTGGCACGGACGACTGGCCACATTCTCCGCCATAATCCAGCTATCGAAACCATCAAAGAAGAGTCAAATTTTGGTGGAAAAGAGCAGGCCTTTATTCAATTGGACAATGGACGCAGTGTCTTTGTACGAGGCAAGGTTGACCGTATTGACCGTTTGAAAGCTGACGGGGCGATAGGAGTGGTAGACTACAAATCCAGTCTGACTCAGTTCCAGTTTCCTCATTTCTTTAATGGCCTCAATTCCCAGTTGCCAACTTACTTAGCTGCACTAAAAAGAGAAGGGGAGCAGAACTTTTTCGGCGCTATGTACTTGGAAATGGCTGAACCAGTCCAATCTCTGATGGCCGTTAAAAGTCTAGCAGGTGCAGTAGTAGAAGCCAGCAAGTCTATGAAATACCAAGGACTCTTTTTAGAAAAAGAAAGCAGTCATTTGGGCGAATTTTACAATAAAAACAAGGCCAATCAGCTGACAGATGAGGAATTCCAGCTCCTACTGGACTACAATGCCTATCTTTACAAGAAAGCAGCTGAGAAGATTTTAGAAGGTCAGTTCGCCATTAACCCTTATACTGAAAATGGCAGAAGTATTGCACCATATGTTCAGCAACATCAAGCCATTACAGGCTTTGAGGCTAATTACCACTTGGGCCAAGCCCGTTTCTAGAAAATTGGACTTAACTGATGGCAAACGTCTGGTCGGAGAAAAACTCAAGCAAGCTTGGTTTGAAAAAATAAGAGAGGAGTTGAATCGATGAAGCCCATTCCCTTTTTAACTGAGAAGGAAATTCAAAAATTGCAAGAAGCAGAAGCGCATTCGAGCAAGGAACAAAAGAAAACTGCCGAACAAATCGAAGCCATCTACACTTCTGGTCAGAATATCCTGGTTTCAGCATCGGCTGGTTCTGGGAAGACTTTTGTCATGGCAGAGCGCATTCTAGATCAATTGGCGCGTGGTGTGGAAATCAGTCAACTCTTCATCTCGACCTTTACCGTTAAGGCTGCTACAGAGCTTAAGGAACGTTTGGAGAAAAAAATCAGCCAACAAATCCAAGAAAGTAGCGATGTTGACCTCAAACAACACTTGGGACGCCAGTTGGCAGACCTACCAAATGCTGCCATCGGAACCATGGACTCTTTCACACAAAAATTCCTTGGTAAACATGGCTATCTGCTTGACATTGCACCTAATTTCCGTATTTTACAAAACCAAAGCGAGCAACTTCTTCTAAAAAACGAAGTCTTTCATGAGGTCTTTGAAGCCCATTACCAAGGGAAACAGAAAGAAAAGTTTAGTCATTTGCTGAAAAACTTTGCTGGACGTGGAAAAGATGAACGAGGGCTGCGCCAGCAAGTCTATAAAATTTATGACTTCCTCCAATCCACCAGTAATCCTCAGAAATGGTTAAGTGAATCTTTCCTCAAAGGCTTTGAAAAGGCTGATTTTACCAGTGAAAAAGAAAAACTGACTGAGCAGATCAAACAAGCCATTTGGGATTTGGAAAGCTTTTTCCGTTATCATCTGGATAATGATGCCAAGGAGTTTCCAAAGGCTGCTTATCTAGAAAATGTTCAGTTGATTCTAGACGAAATTAGCTCCTTGAATCAGGAGTCCGATAGTCAGGCTTATCAAGCAGTGCTTGCGCGTGTTGTCGCAATTTCGAAAGAGAAAAACGGCCGAGCTCTGACTAATGCCAGCCGTAAGGCTGATTTGAAGCCCCTGGCGGATGCCTACAACGAAGAGAGAAAGTCCCAGTTTGCTAAATTAGGACAACTGTCAGACCAGATAACCATTCTCGACTATCAAGAACGTTATCATCAAGACACCTGGGAGCTAGCTAAAACCTTCCAGTCTTTCATGAGTGATTTTGTGGAAGCTTATCGTGAACGCAAACGTCAGGAAAATGCCTTTGAATTCGCTGATATCAGCCATTACACTATTGAGATTTTAGAGAATTTTCCGCAAGTCCGTGAGGCTTATCAGGAGCGCTTCCATGAAGTCATGGTCGATGAGTATCAGGATACCAACCATATTCAAGAACGGATGCTAGAATTGCTGTCTAATGGCCACAATCGCTTTATGGTAGGAGATATCAAGCAGTCCATCTATCGTTTCCGTCAGGCAGACCCGCAGATTTTCAATGAGAAATTCCAACGCTATGCGCAAAATCCAAATGAGGGCAAGCTCATTCTCCTCAAGGAAAATTTCCGTAGTAGTTCAGAAGTGCTGTCAGCAACCAATGATGTTTTTGAACGCCTTATGGACCAAGAGGTCGGCGAAATCAACTATGATAACATGCACCAGCTTGTTTTTGCCAATACCAAACTGACTCCAAATCCTGACAACAAGGCAGAATTTCTCCTCTACGACAAGGATGACACAGGTGAGGAAGAAGAGAATCAGGCAGAAACAAAACTCACAGGTGAGATGCGCTTAGTCATTAAGGAGATTCTAAAACTCCATCAGGAAAAAGGTGTTGCCTTTAAAGAAATTGCCCTTTTGACCTCTAGTCGTAGTCGTAATGATCAAATTCTACTTGCTCTGTTTGAGTACGGGATTCCTGTCAAAACCGACGGAGAGCAAAACAACTATCTCCAATCTCTAGAAGTACAAGTCATGCTAGACACCCTTCGTGTTATTCACAATCCTCTTCAAGACTATGCCTTGGTTGCCCTTATGAAGTCTCCAATGTTTGGATTTGATGAGGACGAGTTAGCACGCTTGTCCCTTCAGAAAGCAGAGGATAAAATCCGAGAAAATCTCTATGAGAAACTGGTCAATGCTCAAAAACTGGCTAGCAGCCAGAAAAACTTGATTCACACCACTCTAGCTGAGAAACTAAACCAATTCATGGATATCTTGGATTCTTGGCGACTGTATGCCAAAACTCATTCCCTCTATGACTTGATTTGGAAGATTTACAACGACCGTTTTTATTATGACTATGTTGGGGCTTTGCCAAATGGTCCTGCTAGACAGGCCAATCTCTATGCCCTAGCTTTGAGAGCAGACCAGTTTGAAAAGAGTAATTTTAAGGGCTTGTCACGTTTTATTGGTATGATTAACCAAGTTTTGGAAGCCCAGCACGATCTTGCAAGCGTGGCCGTCGCACCACCAAAAGATGCAGTAGATCTCATGACCATCCACAAGAGTAAAGGACTGGAGTTTCCTTACGTCTTTATCCTCAATATGGATCAAGACTTTAATAAGCAAGACAGCATGTCAGAGGTCATTCTCAGTCGTCAGAATGGTATTGGTGTCAAATATATTGCCAAAATGGAGACAGGAGCAGTGGAAGATCACTATCCTAAAACTATCAAACTCTCCATTCCTAGCTTGACCTATAGGCAGAATGAAGAGGAATTACAGCTAGCAAGCTATTCAGAGCAAATGCGTCTGCTGTATGTTGCCATGACGAGGGCTGAGAAAAAACTCTATCTTGTCGGTAAGGGTTCTCGTGAAAAGCTGGAAGCCAAGGAATATCCAGCAGCTAAAAATGGAAAACTAAATAGCAACACTAGACTTCAAGCAAGGAATTTCCAAGATTGGATTTGGGCTATCAGCAAAGTGTTTGCAAAGGATCATCTCAACTTTAGTTATCGCTTTGTTGGCGAAGACCAGTTGACTAGAGAAGATATAGGAGAATTGGAAAACAAGAGCCCTCTCCAAGCTAGCTCTCAAGCAGACAATCGTCAGTCAGAAACCATTAAAGAAGCTCTTGAAATGCTGAAAGAAGTGGAAGTATATAATACTCTTCACCGCGCAGCTATTGAACTTCCTAGTGTTCAAACCCCAAGTCAAATCAAGAAATTCTACGAACCAGTTATGGATATGGAAGGTGTCGAGATTGCAGGTCAAGGCCAGTCAGTAGATAAGAAAATCAACTTTGATTTGCCAGATTTTTCAACCAAAGAAAAGGTAACAGGAGCTGAAATTGGTAGTGCCACCCACGAACTGATGCAGAGAATGGACCTCAGTCAGCGACCAACGCTTGCTAGCCTGACAGAAACTCTCAAACAAGTTCAAACCAGCCCAGCTGTCAGAGACAAGATTAATCTTGCGAAAATTCTTGCATTCTTTGACACAGCACTCGGTCAGGAAGTTCTTGCCAATACCTACCATCTTTATCGCGAGCAACCTTTCTCCATGCTCAAACGAGACCAAAAGAGTCAAGAAGACTTTGTTGTCCGTGGAATCTTGGACGGCTATCTGCTTTATGAGGACAGAATTATTCTGTTCGACTACAAGACAGACCGCTATGATGAACCAAGTCAACTCATAGACCGCTATCGTGGTCAGTTAGCCCTATACGGAGAGGCTTTATCACGAGCCTATTTGATTGAAAATATTGAAAAATACTTGATTTTACTCGGTAAAGACGAGGTTCAAGTTGTAAAAGTATAATCTAGAAAGGAGACCTCATGACACTTCCAGTTAGAAAATCCCTGCACGATGCAGTTTTACAGGCTTCAAAAGCGGATACTTGGGAACAAGCTACCAAGGAATGGAATGAAGTTTCCTTGATTTTTAACGGTATCGGCCGTAGCAATTGTGTCTGTGGAAATGCTATCAAATACGCTTACGAACTCTTTAACGGCGTTACAGGTCAACGCCTCTTTCCGATTGGTAGCGATTGTGTTCGTCATTTTCATCGATTGTCCCTTGACCAGCAACTAGAAGAGGAAGAAAAATTACTCAGAAAGGTTGAAAATCTTACCAGAAAAGCCCAGAAAAAGGAAAAAATCAAGGTCAATAAAAGTGACTTTGACGAGCGACTTCTAAAATGGCTCTGGGAAAAAGGCGTTTTCAAGCCTAATCGTGGCAATCAGTTCGCACCTGAGAGAGACTACCAACTCTTCCTAGAAGTCTTTCAAGGAGGAAATTGGACCAAGGCTGAGCCAAAGAAGAAGGCTCGCATGGAAGAAGTCCTTGAAAAATGCATTAAGCCCTTTTTACTTGGAAAACCGGATGATCAACTCTACCTTGTCAAGCTAGGCAAGGAGAAAATTGACTACGAACAAGAACTCCGTATCCAGGCAGAGAAAGAGCGCAAGAAGAGGGATAAAATCGCCAAGCAATATGCAGACAATCTGGTCCTAGCCATGGGACCCGCAGAGCGTGCTTATCAAGATTACTTTGGCTTTACAGAGATCCTAACTCAAGAAGAACGCAAGTGGGAGAAAATTCTTTTTGGTAAAAATCGGACAGAACGGGCTATCAAGGCCAAACAATACCAAAAAGAGTTGGAAAAAGACCAACGAATTGCTAGTCAGGATCCAATTGAAAGAAAGCAGAAGCAGACCTGGCTCCTCAATTCCTATTTTCGTGAGCTTCCTGAAGAAAAAGCCAGATTTGCTCGACTCTTATTAGAATATCGAAAAAGTGGAGAAGTTCCCTTTTCAACTGAATATCTGTCAGATCATCTGCTCGACTTTTTCTATAAAATGAAAGCTTTTGAGTTTGAAATCGCACCAGAACAAGTCCGAGATTTTCTAAAAGAAAGTCTCCAGTCAGAACATCTATCCTCAGCACAAGAAAGCTGGATAGAAGGAATTCTCCTCAACTGCCTCAAACCATTTTTAGAACGATTAGTGATATAAGTAACACCTACCGTGGAAATTCCATGGTAGGTTACATTTTATCCAAAAAGAGAAAATAGGAAATGGCAAACCCTGCTCCTTCGTATTTTATATATAAAACAAAGTATGAAAACGTAACGCAATTTTAAGACTTTTTGGTAAATTAAGAGTATAATTAAAGTGTGATGCCTTTTTTATAGATAATACGCTAATATATTAAAGGCCTTCGTAAGATAAATATAAATTTTATTTCAAGGAGGAATAATGGAAAAGTATTTTGGTGAAAAACAGCAGCGTTTTTCATTTAGAAAATTATCAGTAGGACTTGTATCTGCGACGATTTCAAGTTTATTTTTTATGTCTGTTTTAGGAAGTTCATCTGTGGATGCTCAAGAGACTAAAGGTGTTCACTATAAATATGTGACAGAGTCAGAGCTATCATCAGATGAGCAGAATAAGCTTATCTATGATATTCCGACATACGTGGAGAATGATGATGAGACTTATTATCTTGTTTATAAATTAAATTCCCAAAATCAACTGGGGGAATTGCCAAATACTGGAAGCAAGAATGAGATGCAAGCCCTAGTTGCTGGTGCTAGCTTAGCTGCTCTGGGAATTTTAATTTTTGCTGTTTCCAAGAAAAAAGTTAAGAATAAAACGGTATTACATTTAGTATTGGTTGCAGGAATAGGAAACGGTGTTCTTGTATCCGCTCATGCTTTAGAAAATAATCTTTTGCTAAATTACAATACGGACTATGAATTGACTTCTGGAGAAAAATTGCCTCTTCCTAAAGACATTTCAGGTTACACATATATTGGATATATCAAAGAGGGAAAAACGACTTCTGAGTCTAAAGTAAATAATCAAGAGAAATCCGTAGCCACTCCTACAAAACAACAAAAGGTGGAATATAGTGTTACACCGAATTTTGTAGAGAATCCATCAACAGTACAAGCTATTCAGGAACAAACACCTGTTTCTTCAACTAAGCCGACAGAAGTTCAAGTAGTTGAAAAACCTCTTTCTACAGAATTAACGAATCCAAGAAAAGAAGAGAAACAATCTTCAGATTCTCAAGCACAGTTGGCAGAACACAAGAATCTAGAGACGAAGAAAGACGAGAAAGTTTCTCCAAAAGAAAAGACTGGGGTAAATACATTAAATCCACAGGATGAAGTTCTATCAGGTCAGTTGAATAAACCTGAACTCTTATATCGTGACGAAACTATAGAAACAAAAATAGATTTTCAAGAAAAAAGTTCAGGAGAATTCTGATTTAGCTGAAGGAACTGTAAGAGTCAAACAAGAAGGTAAATTAGGTAAGAAAGTTGAAATCATAAGAATATTCTCTGTAAACAAGGAAGAAGTTCTCGAGAAATTGTTTCAACTTCAACAACTGCGCCTGTTACAAGAATAGTCGAAAAAGGTACTAAAAAAAGCGCAAGTTATAAAGGAACAACCTGAGACTGTCACAGAACATAAGGACCTACAAGCTGGATCTATTGTTAAACCCGCGGTCCAACCAGAGTTACCAGAGGCTGTAGTAAGTGATAAAGGCGTACCGGAAGTCCAGCCAGCGTTACCGGAAGCAGTCGTAACAGATAAAGGGAAACCTGAAGTTCAACCAGCGTTGCCAGAGGCTGTAATAAGTGATAAAGGAGAACCAGAAGTTCAGCCTGAATTGTCAGCAGCAGTAGTGACAGACAAAGGCGAACCAGAAGTTCATGAAAAACCAGAATATACAGGTGTACAAGCCGGAGCTATTGTTGAACCTGAAAAAGTTGAACCGGAATATGCTGGAGTACAAGCTGGGGCTGTAGTAGAACCAGAGAAGGTAAGTCCGCCAAAAGAGTACACAGGTGTGCAAGCCGGAGCGATAGTCGAGCCAGAAAAAGTAGAAGCACCGAAAGAATATACAGGAGTACAAGCTGGGGCGATAGTCGAACCAGAAAAAGTAGAACCACCGAAAGAGTATACAGGGGTTCAAGCTGGAGCGATAGTCGAACCAGAAAAAGTGGAACCACCGAAAGAATACACAGGGAAAATTGAATCACCGAAAACAGAGAAGCCTAAACCTGCAGTAGAGTTAAACAATACAACAGAAAACAATAATGTAGAAAAAAATGCTAGTGCACTTCTTCGAATGAATTTTGTTAAAGATAACAAAGCATTATCAGGAACGGGTTCAGCTACTTTTATAGCTCCTAACGTATTGTTGACAGTAGCGCATAATTTTATTAATAATTCTTCAGATAACACTACTGGTGAGTTTAGGGGAGATAAAGCTAAAAACACATATGAATGGCAGTCACCTGATGGACAAAAAGGTTCATTCACTTCAGATGATATTCACTTCTATAATCAAAAAGATTATCCAAAAGGCTTTATCTACGATTTAGCAGTTATTAAATTACCTGAATCTACTAGAAGACAGTATGCCAACTTAGTAGAAAATTACTCGAAAGTAAATGTTAATGACAAACTAAATGTTCATGGATATCCTGCTGGGCAGTATACTCACTTAAAAGATACTACTGTAGAAATGGAACAAAAATACGCTAATAATACTTATGGTGTCCAATACCAAGGTGGAAAAGCTGGTATGAGTGGTGGAGGAATCTTTAACTCTAAAGGAGAAGTCATTGGTATACACCAAAATGGAGCTGAAAATCGTTCAGGAGGATTGATTTTATCTCCAACACAATTAGCTTGGATTAGAAGTATTATAAACGGTAAAGAAATTACACCTAAATATGATGCTCTTGAACGTCATAAAGATGAGAAAAAAGATGACACTAAAGAAGAGAAAGAAATTGTTAAAAAATTAGAACTTAGAAATATTTCTTCTGTTGAACTATATTCGAAAGAAGGAGATAAGTATCGTCATGTAACTTCACTTTCAAGTGTGCCAAACATCTCTTCAAATTACTTTATGAAAGTTAAGTCAGAGAATTTTAAGGATGTAATGCTTCCAGTTGAAAGTATTACTAATGATAATAAAGATAATAGAGAAGTCTATAAAATAGTGGCTCGCGTAAATAATTTGATACAACATGAAAATGATAGAGTATTAGATAATTATACATACTACCTACCTAAGACGGTAAGTAGTGAAAATGGTGTTTATACATCATTTAAAAATCTTGTAGATGATATGAATAGTAACCCACATGGTACATTTCGTCTAGGGGCGACTATGGATGCTCGTGAAGTAGAACTTTTGGAAGGTCAAGAAAGTTATATTAATCACGAATTTAGTGGTACATTAATAGGTTCAAACAAGGATAAGAACTATGCTGTATATAACCTGAAAAAACCGTTATTTAACGTTTTAAATCATGCTAATATTCGAGATCTTTCAATAAAAGAAGCAAATGTTTCTTCTAAAGAAGATGCTGCTACAATAGCGAAAGAAGCGAAAAATGGTACTAACATTACTAATGTTCACTCATCTGGTGTAATTGCTGGTGAACGTGGCATTGGTGGTTTAGTTTCACAAGTTACAGATTCTAAAATCTTGAATAGTAGTTATACTGGTAGAATAACTAATACTTATGACACAAAGGCTACTTATCAAATAGGTGGTTTAGTTGGTAAACTTTCAGGAGCTAGAGCTTCATTGATAGATCAGTTTCGTCTATTGATATGGCGACAAATGCTAATCAAGGAGACCAAATTGTTGGTGGTATAGCGGGAGTTGTTGATGATAGAGCGACAATCAGTAATAGCTATGTTGAAGGTAATGTTAATAATGTGAAACATTTTGGTAAAGTTGGTGGAGTCGTTGGTAATCTTTGGGATAATTCAGGAGAAGTTGAAAATTCAGGTCGACTATCTGATGTGCTAAGTGATGTTAATGTTACTAATGGGAACGCTATAGTTGGTTATGATTTTAATGGTATTAAAGCATTTAAGACATATAGTAATAAAAATAATAAAGTAGTAAATGTAGTTCAAGTGGACGATGAACTTGTAACTAAAGATTCAGATGTACAAAGAGGTACGATATTAGAATCTGACAAAGTGAATGCTAAAAAAGTTGAGTTAGTTTCTAAACAAAGTACTAAAGTAGAAGACTTCAATTTCTCTTCTAGATATGTAACTGACTATAGAAATCTTGAAAATGCCGATTCATCAAAAGAACAAGTTTATAAAAATATTGAAAAATTATTACCATTCTATAATAGAGAAACAATAGTTAAGTACGGGAATTTAGTAGAGACTAGTAGTAATCTTTACAAAAAAGAATTATTATCAGTAGTTCCTATGAAAGATAAAGAAATAATTAGTGATGTTAACGGAAGTAAATCAAGTATAAATAAACTATTACTATATTACACGGACAATACATCAGAAACGATAAATATACAATATCAAAGTGATTTTTCAAATGTAGCAGAGTATAGTTTGAATGGTACAAAATTAATTTACACACCAAATACATTACTTCGAAATTATAAAAATATTTTAGATGAAGTATTACCAGAATTAAATAAAGTAGAATATAAATCAGATGCAATTAGAAAAGTATTAGATATTTCTAAAGGTATTAGTTTAACAGAGTTATATCTAGATGAACAATTCGACAAAACAAAAGCAAACATTGAAGATAGTTTATCAAAACTTCTTTCTGCTGACGCGGCAATAGCTGAAAATAGTAATTCAATAATTGATAATTATGTAATAGAAAAAATTAAGAATAATAAAGAAGCGTTACTTCTAGGTTTAACTTATCTAGAACGTTGGTATAATTTTAAATATGATAATGCAAGTGCTAAAGATTTAGTTATGTATCACTTGGATTTCTTCGGTAAATCAAATAGTTCAGCCTTAGATAATGTTATTGAACTAGGTAAGTCTGGCTTTAACAATTTATTAGCGAAAAATAATGTAATTACTTATAATGTATTATTAGCGAAAAATTATGGAACTGAAAGTTTATTTAAAGCATTAGAAGGATATAGAAAAGTATTTTTACCAAAAACTTCTAACAACGAGTGGTTTAAAAAACAAACAAAAGCTTATATAGTAGAAGAAAAATCTACGATTAAAGAGGTAAGTGATAAACAATCAATAGCAGGTAGTCCATATTCTATTGGTGTATATGATAGATTAACTAGCCCATCATGGAAATATCAAAGTATGGTGTTGCCGTTATTAACACTACCTGAAAAATCTGTGTTTATGATAGCGAATATCTCTACTATTGGATTTGGTGCATATGATAGATATAGAAGTAAAGAATATCCTAAGGGAGAAAAATTAAATAAATTTGTTGAAGAGAATGCACAAGCAGCGGCTAAACGATTTAGAGACCATTATGATTATTGGTATAAAATTCTAGATAATGAAAATAAAGAAAAATTATTTAGAAGTATCCCAGTATATGATGCATTTAGATTTGGAAATGATGAAGATAATAAGTTACAAGAAGCTAACTTTGAAACTAATCATCCAGCAATAAAACATTTCTTTGGTCCAGCAGGTAATAATGTAGTTCACAATGCTAATGGTGCATATGCAACAGGGGACGCATTCTACTATATGGCTTATCGTATGCTTGATAAATCTGGTGCGGTAACATATACGCATGAAATGACGCATAACTCAGATAGAGAAATTTATCTTGGTGGCTATGGTCGAAGAAGTGGCTTGGGACCAGAGTTCTTCGCAAAAGGCTTATTGCAAGCACCAGACCATCCAAATGACGCAACCATCACCATCAACTCGATCTTGAAACATTTAAAATCGGATAGCAAAGAAGGAGAACGATTACAAATACTCGATCCAACTACGAGATTTAATAGTGCAGATGATTTGAAGCAATATGTCCACAATATGTTTGATGTTGTCTATATGTTGGAATATCTTGAAGGACAATCAATCATTCAACATTTATCTAATTCAGAGAAAATGACTGCACTGAGAAAAATTGAGAATGTATTCGTCAAGGATCCAGATGGAAATAACGTATATGCAACAAATGTTGTCAGAGATCTAACAGTAGAAGAAGCTAAAAAACTACGTTCATTCAATGATTTGATTGATAATAATATTATTTCGTCTAGGGAATATGCGTCAAAAACATACGAAAGAAATGGCTATTTTACTATAAAACTATTTGCGCCGATTTATGCAGCATTAAGTAATGATGACGGAACGCCAGGTGACCTAATGGGACGTCGTATGGCTTATGAACTATTGGCTGCAAAAGGCTTTAAAGATGGTATGGTACCATATATTTCAAATCAATTTGAACCCGATGCTAGGGAAAATAATAAAACGATTACCTCATATGGTAAGACCAAAGGATTAGTAACAGATACATTAGTACTTCAGAAATTATTTAATGGTCAATACCACACTTGGAGTGATTTTAAAAAGGCTATGTATGCAGAGCGTCAAACTAAGTTCAATAAATTGAACAAAGTTACCTTTAAGGATACAAGTAAATCGTGGACAAGCTTTGCAACAAAAACCACAAGTAGTATAGATGAGTTGCAGAAACTAATGAATGAAGCTGTCCGTAAAGATGCAGAAGGTACTCATTGGGATAACTATAATCCAGAGACTGATAGTGCAGTTCATAAATTGAAGAGAGCAATCTTTAAAGCTTATCTAGATCAAACTAATGATTTTAGAAGTTCAATTTTTGAGAATAAAAAATAGTGTTTACTATTAAAAAAATAAAATTAAAGAAGGTGATTACACTTGTCATTATTTAAAAAAGAGCGATTTTCGATCCGAAAAATCTGTGGGATTGTTGGTTCGGTGTTACTCGGAAGTGTCTTGGTTGCACCGTCAATCATTCATGCTTCTACCTATCATTACATTGAAAAAAGCGCTCTTACACAAGAAGAACAAACTAAGATTCAAGCAGGAATTCCTACTGATAATGAAGCAACCTATGCTCTTATTTATCAGCAGGAAGCTCTTCCTGCAACAGGTTCCTCGACTTCTGTGCTTACAGTTTTAGGTCTATTAGCTATTGGTAGTTTAGTTCTTTTGGTTCATAAAAAGAAAAAAGTTAGTAGTGTGTTCTTAGTTACTACTATCGGACTGATTAGTCTTTCTAGTATGCAAGCACTTGATATAAGCAATCCTTTGAAAGCTTCAAGTAATGAAGGTGTAGTTCAAATTGCTGGATATCGTTATATTGGATACTTACCTCTTGATGATGATGTAATCTCAGAAATTCAACATAAATCTGAGGGGACAAAAAATGTTCCAGTATCTGAAATTCAAAGTGTTCATAATGAAGCGCCTAAGGCTGAAAAACCTGAGTACACTGATCCTGTGGGTATGGTTCCTGACGAGGCGCCTAAGGCTGAAAATCCAGAACATACAGCACCAGTTGGTGGTAATCTGGTTGAGCCTGAAGTTCATGAAAACCAGAATATACTGAACCGATAGGCACAGTTCCTGACGAGGCGCCTAAAGCAGATAAGCCTAAACATACAGCTCCAATTGGCGGTAATTTAGTTGAACCAGAAGTTTATAAAAAACCAGAGTATACAGCACCAGTTGATGGTAATTTGGTAGAACCTGAGGTTCAACCTGAATTGCCAGAGGCTGTTGTAATTGAAAAAGGCGAACCTGAAGTTCAGCCAGCATTACCAGAAGCTGTTGTGACTGACAAAGGCGAACCTGAAGTTCAGCCAGCGTTACCAGAAGCGGTTGTGACTGACAAAGGGGAACCAGAAGTTCAGCCAGCGTTACCAGAAAGCGGTTGTGACTGGACAA
>CAKMOM010000028.1:0-6174 GCA_927910965.1 uncultured Streptococcus sp. | reverse complement strand
TTTTGGCTCGTTCTCTTTTTTGTTGTGATACTTCTTTCAAGGAATATTTGGTAGGATTGGAGTGAAAAAAGATTAACTAGGAAAGAAGGAAGTATATGGAAGCCATTTATCAACGTGATTCGGATCAAGATGGACTGACTGACGCTCAAGAATTTGCGCTAGGAACCAATCCTCTTAGCGCAGATTCTGATGGTGATGGTCGTTCAGATTTAGTGGAAATAGAAGAAGGAACCAATCCCTTAGAAAAGGATTTACAAGACATAGACCAAACAAGTATCACTGAACCGTCCTCAGTATTTATGGAAATGAAACAAAAGATTTCAGATATGATGGAGAGTCACTACAAGGAATTTATACAGGCTCTTATTAGTATTGAAACAGGGATTGAAAACGAACAAGACCTAGAAGACTTATATACTTACTACATGAGAACAGATTCTATTTCTCTTTTGTCTAGTGATTTAGAAACCAGTCCTCAAGAGGTTGAAATGGAGATAGAGTTGTAGGGGAATCATGTGATTCTCCTATTTTCGTATAGATGAAAGGAGCGAGTATGGAAGTAATGCAATTATTGGCTATGTTTCGTGGAACAATTCCAAAAGATAGGGAGAAAATGGACCTATTTCTTCGCTATCAAGCGCAACATTTTGATGAGAAATGGCAGAATTTGGTAGAGAGTTTTTTGACTGAAGAGGGCAAGATAGAGGAGATACCTCATGTCTATTCGTTTCATCAAGATATTATCTCTTTCCTAGAGGCCAGTTCTGAAAATAATGACCAAGATTTAGAAAGTTACACAAGAAATTTTGGACAAGCAGGTCTAAGTAAATTATCTCAATTAAGTAATTTTGAGAAAAACTTGGTGCTAGAAGTCGCAACCTATAATCTTTTCACTCGATTTTACATCCAATCTGAGAAAGAGAAGCTAACACCATTAAGTGAGCTTGTATTTCATCAGAATCAGGATGTCAATTTAGTCAATGTCTATCGGGTTGCGAATAATCTATCTGACCGCATTAGTAGAGATATAGAGGAGTTTCTTCTAATGGTTGATTCCAAAGAACTAAAAAAAGAAGTTCTTGAGATTCATTTTGAAGAAAAAGAAGGAGATGTTCTAGCCTATTTGGGTTCAGAATTGATGGCTACTTTAGATATCGTTACGGATCTTGTCCATCATGAAGAAAACTACACACAACTCCCACTGACACAAAAGCTGAAAATTATTACTTATTTTGATGAAGTAAAGGCTATAAGAGAAAAGTCTAAGCAAGTAGAGGAAGCAGTCTTACCTTTAGATAATATTGACCAGGTAGAAGAAAATGTGGAAGTTCATTCCCTATCTAAAGTAGATAAAATTGTAGAAGAAGCTTTGAGGGAATATCCAATCGGTTCACAAGTAAGTTATAAAGGACAAGTATTTCAGTTGGTTTCGATTGAAAATGCGCAGTTAAATGACTTAGTTCGCCTAGAGCTATTCAATGATTCCAACCAGTTATTTGAAGAGAATCCTATCTTATACTTGAACAGTTTGGAAGAGATTGAACAAGTATTGTCTCATTTAGAACTTGAAAAAGAAGATTCAGAGATTGAGATTGAATCACCAAGTGAAAGCCAGGAAATAGATCTGTTTTCCTACCTGGAAGAAGAAAATGAAAAGGATAAGGAAACAGAAACGCTTATTGTAGGCATAGAAGAGACGGATGTCCCTGTTCAAGATTTTGTTTTCCAGATGATTTAGAGGACTTTTATCCTAAGACAAATCGAGAAAAAATTGAAACGAATATCGCCGCAATTGATCTTGTTAAAAGATTAGAAAAAGAGAGACGACAAGCAAGTCCAGAAGAACAAGAACTACTAGCCAAGTATGTTGGATGGGGTGGTCTTGCTAATGAATTTTTCGATGAACTCAATCAAAAGTATGAAGCAGAACGTTTAACTCTTAAGAGTTTAGTAAGTAAATCAGAATACTCCACCATGAAACAAAGTTCTCTCACAGCCTATTATACAAACCCAATGATTATTCGCCAGATTTGGCAAAAATTACTGGATGATGGTTTTGAGGGAGGAAGGATATTAGATCCTTCTATGGGGACTGGGAACTTCTTTGCGGCGATGCCTAGAAGTATACGAGATAAATCAGAGCTCTATGGGGTTGAATTAGACAGTGTGACAGGCGCAATCGCAAAACAACTCCACCCCAATACCCATATTGAAGTGCGAGGATTTGAAGAAGTTTCCTATCAAAATAATAGTTTTGATTTAGTCTTAACGAATGTTCCTTTTGGAAATTTTCGCATTGCCGATAAAAACTACGATAAACCTTATATGATTCATGATTACTTTGTCAAACACTCACTTGATTTAGTAAGAGACGGAGGACAAGTGTCGATTATCTCATCTATTGGGACAATGGATAAGCGGACAGATAATGTCTTACAAGAGATTAAAACCAACACTCATTTTTTAGGGGGTGTTCGTTTGCCGGATACGGCTTTTAAAACGATTGCAGGTACTCGAGTGACCACAGATCTCCTCTTCTTTCAAAAGGATCAAGCAAAGAATCTTAATGAGGAGGAACTTGTCTTTAGTGGCTCTATTCCCTTTGAGGAAGATAAGCGTGTCTGGATCAATCCTTATTTTGATGGGAAATACAACACACAAGTTTTGGGTGAATATGAAGTACGTAATTTTAATGGAGGAACCCTCAATGTAAAGGGGGAATCAGAAACATTATCTACTGATATAATGAAAGCATTCGAGAATGTGGAAGCACCTAAACAAATTGACAATTCTTTGAAAGCACCTGTTTTTATCCAAGAAGAAGTGGATAATTCGATCCCAAGTCGTATACGTGAGGACTTAGCGCTCTATTCTTTTGGATATGAGGGAAATCAAATTTATTACCGAGATACGCATGGCATTCGGAAAAGTTCAAAAGTAGACGAAATTAGTTATTATGTAGATGAGAAGGGAGATTTTAAAGCTTGGGACAGTTCTTTGTCTGAACATAAAATAGACCGATTCGTGCAACTTCATTTGACAGAAGAGGAAGCACTAGATGTTTACAAGTCAGAAGAAGCGAGTAAAAGAGGGAAATATAAGGGACTGTTCAAAAAAACTGTCTTTTATGAAAGTCCCTTATCGGATAAGGATATTAGTCGCATTAAGGGCATGGTTGATTTGAGAGAGACCTATCAATCCTTAATTGAAATTCAACGTCATCAAGATTATAGTCGGACAGAATTTCAGGTGTTACTTAGTAAACTCAATCATAACTATGACCGCTTTGTAAGTCAATTTGGATACTTGAATGCCTCAGTCAATCGGAACTTATTTGATAGTGACGATAAGTATTCTTTACTAGCAAGTTTAGAAGATGAATACATCGATTCTAAAGACCAGAAAGTAAAATATAAAAAATCTTTAGCCTTTGAGAAAGCATTGGTTAGACCAGAGAGAGAGATTACAAGAGTATCAACGGCTTTAGATGCCTTAAACTCCAGTTTATCGGATGGTAGAGGAGTTGATTTAGACTATATGGTATCCATTTATCCCGAACATAGCCAAGCTGCTATTTTAGATGAGTTAGGTGACCAGGTTTTAATGGATCCAGAAAGTTATTTAAGAGGGGAAAGAAAATATCTTTCTAAGAACCAGTTTTTGTCAGGAGATATTCTCAATAAGATAGAAGTAGTTCAACTATTAGTAGATGAAAACAACCAAGAATTTGACTGGTCTCATGCTTTAGATTTGTTAGAATCTGTTCGCCCTCCACGGATTCATCTGGCAGATATTGAGTTCAAAATAGGGTCACGTTGGATTCCTCAATCCGTTTATGGTAAATTTGCCTTTGAATGTTTTACCAATCGTGAATTTGAATTGTCTTCGCCAGATGTTGAACAAGTCATTGAAGTGAATCCTGTCGATGGCCAGGTTCATTTAAGGACATCATTTGTTTATCGCTATCCAAGTGCCAAAGATAGTAGTCTTGGAGTTAGTGGGTCACGTTATGATACAGGAAGAAAGATTTTTGAGAATTTACTTAATTCGAACCAACCGACGATTACCATGACTGTTACGGAAGGAGAAAAGAAAAAGACCATCACAGATTTGGAAAAAACCTCTGTTCTAAGAGCAAAAGAGCAGCATTTACAAGAGCTCTTTCAAGAATTTGTCTCACGGTATCCAGAAGTCCAACAGGTCATTGAGGAAAGCTATAATCGTCTTTATAATCGAACAGTTAGTCGAGAGTATGATGGTAGCCATCTAGTCATTGATGGCTTGGCACAAAACATCAGTCTTCGTCCTCATCAAGAGAATGCCATTCAAAGAATCGTAGAAGAAAAAAGAGCCTTGTTAGCTCATGAGGTAGGGTCAGGAAAGACCTTGACCATGCTTGGTGCTGGGTTTAAATTAAAGGAGTTGGGGATGGTTCATAAGCCCTTGTATGTGGTGCCCTCTAGTTTGTCTGCTCAGTTTGGCCAAGAAATCATGAAATTTTTCCCTACTAAAAAGGTCTTTGTGACCACTAAGAAAGATTTTGTGAAGGCGAGAAGAAAACAATTTGTGTCACGTATCATTACAGGAGATTACGATGCCATTGTCATTGGGGATTCTCAATTTGAAAAAATCCCTGTCAGTAAGGAAAGACAGATGAATTATATCGAGGACAAACTCAATGAACTACGAGAGATTAAAACACATTCTGAAAATAAGTACACCGTTAAAGAAGCAGAGCAATCAATAAGTGGTCTTGAGAGACAATTGGAAGAACTCCAACGCTTTAATCGTGATAGTTTTATTGATTTTGAGAACTTAGGAATTTGATTTTCTCTTTGTGGATGAAGCACATCACTTTAAAAATATACGTCCAATTACTGGACTTGGAAATGTAGCAGGGATTACCAATACAACCTCTAAGAAGAATGTGGATATGGAAATGAAGGTTCGACAGATTCAGGAAGAACATGATTTTAAAAACATTGTCTTTGCGACAGGAACACCTGTTTCCAATTCTATTAGTGAGTTATATACTATGATGAACTACATTCAACCAGATATCTTAAAACGCTATCAAGTTGATTATTTTGACTCTTGGGTAGGTGCTTTTGGAGAAATTCAAAACTCTATGGAATTAGCTCCTACAGGGGATAAGTACCAACCTAAGAAACGATTTAAAAAGTTTGTCAATCTACCTGAGTTGATGAAAATCTATAAAGAAACAGCCGACATTCAAACACAAGATATGTTGGATTTACCTGTTCCAGAAGCTCATATTATCCCTATTGAGAGTGAGTTAACTGAAAACCAGAAACTCTATTTAGAAGAATTAGTTATGAGGTCAGATATGGTCAAATGTGGAACAGTTGATCCGAGCCAGGATAACATGTTGAAGATTACGGGTGAGGCGCGGAAACTAGCTATTGATATGCGTTTATTGGACTCTAGTTATAGTCTAGCAGACAATCATAAACTGCTTCAGGTAGTGGATAATGTTGAAAGAATTTATCGTGAGGGAATGGAAAATAAGGCTACTCAGATGATTTTTTCAGATATTGGCACACCTAAGAAAAAAGATAATGGCTTTGATGTTTATTCTGAGATTAAGGCTTTATTAGTTGATAGAGGAATCCCTAGTATGGAAATTGCCTTTGTACATGATGCCAATAGTGATGAAAAGAAGAATAGCTTGTCTCGAAAGGTTAATGCAGGAGAGGTTCGGGTTCTTCTTGCCTCAACTGAAAAGGAGGAACAGGTTTAAATGTTCAGAGCAAGATGAAAGCAGTTCACCATCTGGATGTACCGTGGAGACCAAAGTGACATTCAGCAACGTAATGGACGTATTATCCGACAGGGAAATGAAAACAAGGAAGTGGATATTTACCACTATATTACCAAAGGTTCGTTTGATAATTATCTATGGGCAACTCAGGAGAACAAACTCCGTTATATTAAGCAGATTATGACTTCTAAGGAGCCGATTCGTGCTGCGGAAGATATTGATGAACAGACTATGACAGCTTCTGATTTTAAGGCACTAGCAACAGGTAATCCTTATCTCAAATATAAGATGGAACTAGAGAATGATCTAACTCTATTAGAAAATCAAAGACGCGCCTTTCAACGCAGCAAGGATCACTATCGTCATACAATCTCTTACTGTGAAGAAAATAT
>CAKMOM010000027.1:0-11576 GCA_927910965.1 uncultured Streptococcus sp. | reverse complement strand
TAATTATTTTTCTTGAACTGATAGTGTTTTTGTGATAAAATATATACTATATAACTGTAACTTGCAGTTACATAATTAAAAAAGGAAAGTTAACATTATGTATAAATCAAAAAGACAAAAAAATAAATACTTTTCTGATTGGTATGCTTAAGCCAACGTTTCTCTATTCGTAAGTACCATTTGGTGCTGCGAGTGTGTTGTTGGGGACAGCCTTGATTTTGGGTGCTGCCCAAACGACTGCCAAGGCAGAAGAAGCAACTACTGAAAATAAAACAGAAGCCGTAACCCCTACTTCAAAAGATGCTGAGGCGGCAGCTACTCCGGCTAATGTGACCTTGCCAGCTACTGAAGCTACAACAGGTGCTCCTGTTCTAGATAAAAAAGAGTTGAGCGAAGAAGAAATCGCGAAGTTAGCTGCTGAAGTATCTAAAAAGGATGAAAAAGCATCTGAAACAGCTACAGCTGAAAAAAGAGAAGTATCTGACAAAGAAAAAGCAACACTAACTGCTCCTTCAACAGACAAAAAAGTTGATAAAACAGTTGATGAAAAAGCTGATAAAAAGGATGAAAGAAAGCAGAAAATCCAAGTTACTGCTACAAAGAAAATCCTTGAACAATTGACTTCTGAAGCTGAAGTTCTTAATACAACTGCAGCAAACTATGCTGAGAAAAAAGTTGAAGATAAGTCTTCTAAAGAAGCTATTGCTGCTGCAGTAGCAGCGGCGAAAGTAGAAATTACTGCATCTAAGAAAGTTCTAAACGAAAAAGATGTTACCGCTGAGCAATTGAATCTTCAACTCCAACGTATCTCATCGGCTATCGAAGCAGTTTATACTGAGATGAAACGCGCAGGTCATATCGGTAAAGTTGAGGCAGTGTTGCCAGGCGAAACAGCAACAGCAGTTAACATCAATACTCCAATCAATAAAGTAACAGTTAACAATCTTGGATCATTAACGGACGAAGAAGTAAGAGCTATCGAAAAAGAAATTCGTACAGCCAATCCAGATTTGAAACCAGAAGATAAAATTGAAGTTACTGCTGAAGGAGCAGTAAATAGAACAGTTGCAAAAGTAATTCTCGCCAACGGCCGTGTGGATCAAGCAGGTAATAAAGAGCACGGTTTTCTTATAGGTGATGTCGCTTTCGGTACAGCTGGTGAGAAAAACTATGACCAATTAAGAGAAGGAATTAACTGGTTCGATTTCGCTAGAGCGAAAATTACTTATGCAGATGGAACAAAAGTTGGTGAAATCGAATATGTTGATAATGCTCCAATGGTTAACTTTACAAGTTCTAAGGGACGTCAAGAAAGAGGACGTTTCACAATGGTGCGTACTGTTTTAGAATCTGCTGCCCATCCAGAATTAGTTGGTAAGAAGACAAATTCTGCTGAATTCTTAGCGTCTGGCATAGGGAAATATACTCTATGGAAAGACCAAGGTATGGTAGAAAGCGAAGTAAAACAAAATACTTCACAGGGGAAAAATAGTAATGAGGTTTACGAAGCACTCCAAGAAGGTATGCGATTTGAAGTGCCTACTAAAGTAAAAGGTTACGTACTGACAGCGACTGTTTCTTCTTTATCTCGTAAAAAAGTACAAAATGAAGTTGCTAAGCTAAATAATGCGGATGGAGAACCTGCAAACATTAACCGTTCTAAAGTTGATGATCAGGTTGTACGAGAAGATGTGATTCTTACTAGACAAGATACAGGGTATAGTCATCTTCGTTTAGCAGGATTCCCTACTCAATACACAGATTCTACAGGTAGAGTCCGTGAAGGACTAACGGCATTTGCATCAGCATATGATGGAGGTAACGTTGGGGTTAAATTCCAAGTATCTGCGACATATAATGGTCGTCCCGTTGCTGTAAATGCCATTGCTGCCGATGCAGAAGATTTATCTGCCGCAGAATTTACACAGTTTGAAACTGACGGTACACCATGGCAAGAATTCATGCGAGTGAATAAAAATAAGGCGAATTCTCAAGGGTTAAAACCAAATAAAAATATTGACGGGAATTTTAAAGATGCTAAGAATAGAGTAACAGGAAAGTTCGAGCTTCTCGGCTATGATTTCTCTGAATGGAATAATAAGACAGAAAACGGATATGGAAGTCAATTGTTTGGACCTTTTGTATCTGGTGTGAACTCTAAATATGATTTACCTATAGGGTTGACTCAAGATGTGAAAAATCTTGGCGTATATATAAATTCAAGTGGTAACCAAAGTGCAAGTATTGGTTTCGTAGTATATGATGGTGGGGATGCTCCTGCTTCATATGGTTCTGCTCAACACGTTATCGGGAACTTCAATAAAGAAAAAAATGGTCAACAAGTTACAGCGACTCAACCTTATCTAGGTGATACGCCAGCGGATTCTGACTTTAGAACAGTTGAGAAAGAAAAATCTGCTGCTTGGGTGTTAGATGATGTTGTATATTCTGAAACTTATAAAGAAATTTCATTAACAAGTGGAACGACTCAAGTAACAAACCAAAAAGGACAAACAGGTACGTACTACCTAGATGGAAGAAATCCAGTTATTCGTTTAGCGGATGGTAGTCAGGTTGCTATTAAAGCAGGAGAAATTCTAAAAACATTAAATACAACAGCTGATGGTGATGGATTACCTGTTTCAGGTATATATAATATTGCTACAGGTGGAGTAGGTATTGGAAATCTACCTGATGAAGGAGAAAATCAATTACTAGATCCTACAGTAGCGACTAGATATACATTAAAAACAGCTTCAGATACGCAATACGTATTTAAAGGTGTAAGAATTAATCGTGGATTAAATAATGATGTTGCCTATGCACGTGGATGGGTTGATTTCAATAGTAATGGTAAGTTTGATCAATATGAAGCTTCAGAAATCATCACTGTAAATGAAGATGGTACATATGACTTTGTATTTAATAACATACCACAATTGCTAAATACATCAGTTGATAATGTAGGTGTTCGTTTACGTGTTGCTCTTGATAAAGGTGATTTAGCACTGCCAACAGGAGTTGCAGGTTCTGGGGAAGTAGAAGACTTCCAAACTCACGTAATTCACCCACCTAGAGGTACGAGAAATGTATCAAGTGGTTTACAAGGGAAACCTCAAAAGATAGAAGTAACTACTACTGATTTTTTCAAGGCAAATGGTAAAACAGAAGTTTCGGACTATGGTAACTGGAATCAAATTGAAAAGACAATTGCTCCTAAGTTTGTTTTAACTAGTTCAATGGTTGCTCGTGAAACTGCTACAGGTAACCGAACACATGTTACTGACCCTAAAGGGAACACAGTATATCTAGGTGAAGAAGTTACATTATATGATGCTCGCGGAAATGAGCTTGGAACTGGTGTGAAAGTTACAAACCCATTGAATAAGCAAACGGAGTATTATCTAAGTAAATATACTGAGTATGATAATGCTGGAAACAAAGTCGGGGTATATGAACTTAATAAAGCTAACAATGGAGACTATATTAAGAGTCAAACAGGTGTATCTAAGACTACTATTGACTTTACTCCAGAATTAGGATATGTAGGTACTGCTAAAGGTGTTGCAATCCGTGCTTGGGATGAAAATAGAATCTCAACAGGATGGGATGCAGATGACCAAACAATTAAAGAATCTAGAGAAAGTCTTACATTAGCAGATAAAGATAAAATTTTAGATTCTGTTAACAAAAATGTTAACAACACAACTTCTATGGATTCAACATATATTCCGACAGTAATCGACATCAAGCCAGTAGGTAAAGATGAAACGACAATAGATTCCCAAGGAAAAACTCAATCTGCTACTCCGAAAATTCCAGAATACGGAACAGTAGAATCAATTACGGAAACAAAAATTGCAGAAGCATCAATTCCTAAAGAACATGTGTTGATTAATAAAAAAGAACCAGTTACATTTGCTCACGAGAAAAATATTCCTGGAAAAATTTATGCAGAAGATACTAAAGTAACTGAAGAAACAGAATTAACGTATGAAGATGGTGAAACAGCAACATTTAAACCAGTAGATAAAATTCCAGCTTCGACAATTATTGCAGAAAATAGCAGAGTGGAAATTACAGGTTCTGGTAATGTAGAAGTAAGTAATGTTCGTATTGTTAAAGGAACGTTTAGTTCTAATCTTGTTCCAGCGGGTTCTGTTCTTGAAGGAGCTTCACCAATAGCGCCAAAACCAATTACAGTTATTCGAAATGGTGTCGAAGTAACAGTGAATACTGGAGAAAAAATTCAAAAAGGTGATCAATTAGTAACACCATTACCAATAGAAGGAGGAGCTCAACATACTATTTGGAAAGTTACATTCCAAAAAGGTGATTATATTCCACAAGCAACTGGAGGATATAATCCTAAATTAGTTTCAGAAACAAGTGTTGATAAGATAATTGGTACTAAAGGTGATTCTCTGACGCTTAACGGTAATACGTACGTTAACAACAACGACACTATTCCTAAAGGAACTAGAACAGCTGGAAAGTCTATTGATTTATTAACGATGACTCTTCCAAAAGCAACGCACGTGGATCCACAAACTGGGAAAGTAACTACTGTAGATCGTAGATATACTAAAGTAACTGATACTGAAATTGTCATTGAAAATGAAGGAACATACACATTAGTTCCTAAGACAACTACAAATGAAAAAGGTGAAACAGTTTACGAAGATGCAACAGTTGTCTTCACTCCACACCCAAGCTTTGTAGGTGTAGGTACAGGGGTAACATTAAAACAACCAGACCTTGACTATCCAACAGTAGCAAATCCAGATAGTGTAACTAGACGTTACGGAATTGACTATGGTCATGCAGCCTATACACCAACTGTAACTCCGAACTTAACAGCGACTATAACACGTAAGATTCACTATGTTTATGAAGGTGATACATCTACAGCGGCTAAAGATAAAACACCAATCTTAACAATCGATGGTAAACCAGTTATAAACGAACAAACATTAACATATAACCGTGACTACGTCATTATGAGTGAAGATGGTCAAACTGAAAAAGACATCACAGTTGCAACTGAGATGACATTAGAAAGACCTATTACAGTTGATCGTTATGTGCGTAAATCTACTGGAGAAGTAGTAAAAGAGCCAACTCAGGTTACAGTGTTAAAACCTGGTGACGTTGTTAAAGCTGGAACTGAATTACCAGCAGGTACAGTTATCGTTGGTGCATGGAAATCTATTAACCCAGAAAATGATCACTTCACAAATATCATTTCTCCAACATTAAAAGGTTATACAGCAGAAGTCCAATTACCAGAAAACGAATATACCAAGAGTGAGAAAGACGGAGTACAATCACATGTACGTTCATCTAATCAAACTCCAGTAGGGGTCTACACACCAACTATTAAAGATGGTAAGGTAAATTCTCAAGACGTAGGTTCATATGAACCAATGGTATCAGCAGTGCGTGCAGATAACAAAGATGATTTCGATGTTTATGTATATTATAAAGCTGACAAACAAGTAGCTCGTGTCGTATATATCGATATGGATGCTGCAAATAATGCAAACCAAGGTGTTCTAGAAACTCACACAGGTTCTGATAAAGAGGCTAATAAATCAACTACAGATACAATTACAAAAGACGAAACACTTATAGGTGATTCAGCTACTCGTATCAAGTACTCAACAGCAGCAACTATCGCGAAATATGAAGCGATGGGTTACGAACTAAAACGTGACGGATTCACAAATGATGATGACGGAAATCGTATCGTTGGTGGACGTAAATTCGATGAAGAATCAGTAGCTGATTCAGAAAATGCAGGTGAAAAACCACAGAACCAAACATTCTATGTATTCTTAGGACACAAACGTGACACAGGAGCTAAGACAGAAACAGCTGATGTAACGCGTACAATCAACTATAAATACAAAGATGGCGGAGCTAAAGCAGCAGAATCTGTAACAGAAACATTGAACTTCAAACGTAACATCACAATCGATATGGCGTTAGCAGCTGCAGCCTTCCCAGAAGATACAGCGACATTCAATGCAGAAAATACAAAAGCTACACCTGAAGAGAAAAAAGCAGCACAAGATAAGTATGATGAAGTTGTTGCTAAGTACAACGCAGCTGCAGAAAAAGCTAAAGAAGATCCAACAACTTCAGAAGCATTAAAAGCTGCAGATAAGAATGTTATAGCAACAGAAAAAACATTAGCAGACGCTAAAAAAGCAAATAATTCGCTAGTTATTACAAGTGAATCTACACAAGCTCAAAGAGATGCGAAGGCAGCGACAGAAGCAGCTTTACAAGCAGCACAAGAAGCATACAACAATGCCTTGACTGCTCGTGACACAGCTAGAACAAACTACTTAGCAGCAGACAACTCAGCTCTAGCTAAAGCAGTAATCACTACACAACAAGCTCTAGAAGCAGAAAATGCGAAAGTAGAAGCAGCAACAGTTAAATATAATAAAAAAATAAAAGATGTTAACCTAACAGCTCAAGAACGTGCAGAAGCGCTTAAAGAGTACGCTAAAGTGTTAACAGCAGCAGAAAAAGCGGCGGAAGCAACAACAGCAGCGAAAACTGCATTTGCAAATGCTAGAGATGAAGAAGAAACATTAAACGATGCGAAAATAGCAGAAGCCGTTAAGAACAAAGCCGTTCAAGACCGTACTGACACTACTAAAGCAGCGAAAGATGCAGCTCGTCAAGCTTACTATGATGCAATCATTGCTAAAGTTAAAGAGGAAGCTAAGAAAGAAACTCCTGATAAGAACAAAGTTGCAGCTGTAAGCTTTGGAGAGTGGAAAGCTCTAGGAAGTACAGCAACGAACTTACCAGCAAACGAACAATTATCTGATGCTGAAAAACAATCTGATAATGCCTTTAACCATGTAACTTCACCAACTATCGCTGGTTACTTAGCAGATAAAGTAGCAATCGATAAAACGGATGCGATTGATCCATTAGCAGACGACTACTCAGTAGATGTCTTCTATGAAAAAGGTGAGCAACGTGCAACAGTTAAGTTTGTGGAAGTAGATGCTAACAATCCAGATACTGTCATCACACCAGGTGTAGCTGAAGACTTAGTAGAAATCGGTAAGACAGGTGATAACTTTGCAACTCTTAACACAGCAGCAGTAAAAGCAGCTATTAAGAAATTACAAGATAAAGGTTACACATTAGTATCTGATGGATTCGAAAATCCAGGAACTGGTGTAAGCAATACAACATTTGATAACGATCCTAAGAATGATCAAGAATTTGTTGTTAAAGTGAAAGCTACTGTAGTTGAGATTCCATCATTTGATCCAACTAAACCTGTAAGTAATGAGAATCCAAAACCTACTCCAGGTGTAACACCAATCGATCCAAATAATCCTACTGGACCAAAATGGACGGAAGACTTAATCAAAGCTGTAAAAGTTCAAGAAGAAGTAACACGTACTATTAAGTATGTTTACGAAGATGGAACAGAAGTACCAGCTGAAAAACTTACAGATGTAGCTGATAAGAAAGTGAAGACACTTAAATTCACTCGTCCAGGTAAGATTAATGTAGTTACAGGAGAAATTACTTACGGAGATTGGTCAGCAGATCAAACGTTCGATGCAGTAACTTCGCCAACTATCGAAAACTATACAGCAGCAGTTGCAGGAGTAACTCCAACAACAGCGAATGTACCAGCTAAGACTGTATCAGCTACAGACAAAGACTTCGAAGAAGTTGTAGTGTACAAAACAAAAGTAATTACAGTGGATCCAAATTCACCAAATTACACAGAACCTAAGAAAGATCAACCAATCGATCCAACAGATCCAAATTCACCAAAATGGACTGATGAGCTACTAGCGAAACTTAAGAACAAAGAAGAAGTAACACGTACGGTTTCATATGTTTATTCAAATGATACAAACAAATTAAACCAAGCTGAAAAGATGGAAACAAAGCGGGTGCTAACGTTGTTAAAGACAATACTGAAGTAACTCCATTTGTAACAAAAGTTAACTTTACTCGTGTTGCTAAAGTAAACCCAGTAACCAATGAAATCACTTATGAAGATTGGAAACCAACAACACCAGCTGGTGCAACTGCCCCTGACGATACATTAGAAGGAAACACAACTGTTCCAGTTATCCCAGGATATGTGGCAACAGGAGATGTAGTTTCATCTAAGACAGATGTAACATCAGTTAAAGCAGAAGATAAAGATATTACGGAAAAAGTAGTGTACGAAGCTCTAGGTAAATACGTACCAGTAGTACCAGAAGGATTTACACCACCAACAATTGAAAATCCACAATATCCAAATAATGATACTGATCCTACAAAACCAGGTGATCCAACAACAAGAACAACGATTCCATATGTACCAGGAACTACACCAGTAGGACCAGATGGACAACCGTTGACACCGAAGAATGGAGATAAAACACAAGGTTACTTACCTCCAACTCCAACAACACCAACTGGTGATACAACAATTACCTACGTTAAAGACGGTACTCAGATTGCGGTAACACACTTCATCGAAGTAAACAGCGCAACTGATAAGACTGAAAAAGGTGCAGTAGCAACATCAATCGTTGATACAGGAGATACAGGAAAAGCCTTCACAAAAGGACAATCTGTAACAGACACAATCAACGCGTTGAAAGCTAAAGGATACACAGTTGTAGATAATGGATATCCAACAGATGGAACATTTGATGCAGATGCAACTACTAACCAAGAGTACAAAGTACTAGTAACTGTTAAACCAGTAACAATTACCCCAAATACTGATGTTCCAAATCCAGAAGATCCAAATACACCAGCTGATAACCCAATTCAACCAGGTAAACCAATTGATCCAAATAATCCAGATGGACCAAAATGGACTAAAGACTTGATTGATAAGTTAAAAGATGCTCGTGAAGAAACAGTAACACGTACAATTACATATAAATACTCTGACGTAACAAGCGAACTAAAAGCTGAAGACGCTGCTAAAGCAGGTCAAAAAGCAGCTGACACAGTTACAAACACTGTAACATTCAAACGTCCAGTGACAATCGATCCAGTTACGAAAGAATTTACTTATGGAGATTGGGAAGCTACAAACGGAACTACATTAGCAGGTAAAGCAGTTCTTCCAGTGGTAACAGGATACGTTGCAACAGGAGATGTAGATTCATCTAAGAAAGATGTAGAAAACGTTACAGCAACTGATAACGACATTACTGAAAATGTAGTCTACAAAGCTGTAGGTAAATATGTACCAGTAATTCCAGATGGAATCACACCGCCTGCAAATACAAACGTAGATCCAAAACCTTATACAAACGATCCACAAGATGGTTCGAAAGTAAAAGATCCAGATCCAACGAACCCAGTGGTACCAGGAACAACAACACCAATCGTTCCACAAGTCCCAGGAACTACACCAGTAGGGCCAGATGGAAAACCATTGAAACCAGTTGATTCAAGTGATCTAAGTAAAGGATACGTACCACCAACACCAACAGATCCAACGAAAGATACATCAATTATCTACGTTAAAGACGGAACTCAAATAGCTGTGACTAAATTCGTTGATGTTGACGGTAATGGATTAGAGCCATCAGTAGTAGATACAGGTGATACAGGTAAAGCATTTACGAAAGATGCTGATGTAACAGCAGCAATCAACAAGATCCTAGCTCGTGGATATGAAAAAGTAGCTAACGTAAACGCTGGTGAAAAAGATTATCCATCAACAGATGCTGAAAAAGTATTTGATGCAGATGCGAAAACGAACCAAGAATTTACTGTGACGTTCAAACCAATTGTTAAAGAAGTACCAGTAGATCCAGCGACACCAGGAACTAAACCACAACCTGGTCAACCAGTAGATCCAAGTAATCCAGATGGACCAAAATGGCCAAGTTCGGTTAAAGATCTGAAGAATTCAGATACTGTAAAACGTACAATTAAGTATGTATACGAAGATGGAACTCCAGTAATTGATCCAGCAACAGGTGCACAAAAAGTAGTAGAACAAACTGCAGAATTCACACGTACAGCTAATGTAAACTTGGTAACAGGAGACATTACTTACGGAGATTGGACACCAGCGAAGGAACTTGCGCCAGTAGCGTCACCAACAGCAACTGATATTCCAGCGGTAGCAAACTACATCGCAAGTGTGGCAACAGTACCAGCGGTAACAATTGCGGCAGAAGCAGATGATATTACAGAAACAGTAGTATACCGTCAAGCTAAGCCAGTAACGATTACACCAACTGATAGCGTTCCAATGATGATCCATCTACACCAGTTGATCCAAACAACCCAATTCAACCAGGTAAACCAATTGATCCAAACAATCCAGATGGACCAAAATGGACTAAAGACTTGATTGATAAGTTAAGAGACGCTCGTTCAGAAACAGTAACACGTACAATCACGTACAAATACTCTACTGAAACAAGCGAACTAAAAGCTGAAGATGCTGCTAAAGCAGGTCAAAATGCAGCTGACACAGTTACAAACACAGTAACATTCAAACGTCCAGTAACAATCGATCCAATTACAAAAGAATTTACTTATGGAGATTGGGAAGCTACAAACGGAACTACATTAGCAGGTAAAGCTGATCTTCCAGTGGTAGCAGGATATGTTGCAACTGGTGATGTAGAAGCTTCTAAGAAAGATGTAACTGACGTTAAAGCAACTGATAAAGACATTACTGAAAACGTAGTCTACAAAACTGTAGGTAAATATGTACCAGTAATTCCAGAAGGAATCACACCTCCTGCAAACACAAACGTAGATCCAAAACCTTATAACAATGATCCACAAGATGGTTCAAAAGTTAAAGATCCAAATCCAACGAACCCAGTGGTACCAGGAACAACAACACCAATCGTTCCACAAATCCCAGGAACTACACCAGTAGGACCAGATGGAAAACCATTGAAACCAGTTGATTCAAACGATCTAAGTAAAGGATACGTACCACCAACACCAACAGATCCAACGAAAGATACATCAATTATCTACGTTAAAGACGGATCACAAGTAGCGGTAGTACACTTTGTGATGAAAAGGTAACTCAGGTAAACGAATCAGTAGTTGAAACTGGAGATACAGGAAAAGAAATTAGTAAATCTAATGTAGATAAAGTTAAAGCTGCGTTAGAAGCTAAAGGATATGAAGTAGTAGCTCCAACAGATGCACTTTACACAACAGATAAAGAAGGATTCTACAAAGAAGCAACTCGTACATTTGATGCTGTAAGTGATAAAGCTACAGGAGCAGCTGATGAGAAAGTACCTAGCCAACAATACTATGTCATTGTGAAAGGTAAAGAACTTCCAGTTGATCCAACTAAACCACTAGATCCAAACAATAATCCAGTGGACCCAACAAATCCAACTCCAGAAAATCCAACGACACCACGTGATCCTGAAACACCAGTGACACCAAAACCAGAGGATAAAGTACCAAACGATCCTAAAGGACGTACTTATGGAGAATTAGGATTAGTTGAACAAGTTACACGTACAATCAACTACGTGAAGAATGACGGTTCTAAAGCTGCAGAGCCAGTTAAAGAAACATTA
>CAKMOM010000026.1:0-38113 GCA_927910965.1 uncultured Streptococcus sp. | reverse complement strand
TTTTACATCTAAAAGTGTCATGAGAATCTCCTTTTCTTAATATCCCATCAAATGAAATGTCGCTTGCATCATAGCGCATCCCAGTTGAACACGCTTGATATCTTTATGGCTTTGGTTTTCTTGTTTTCTTATGTAAGATTTGTTTCATGATGTTACTCCTTTTGTTCTTTATGAGTCTAGTTTACATCAAAAAAAGACCACTTGCCATAACCTAACCTTACAAAAGAGACTTTAATCTTACATTTTTGTAAGATTGGGGGAAATGTAGATATTTTATTAAAAATATTTTACCACAAAAAGAAAGCAAGAAGAAAACCCTTGCGGAATGCAAGGGTTCAAGAAATGTTAAAATAGATTACTCTAATATAGACTAACAGTAAAATAACTGCTCCACCTCACCAAAACCAGCCTTCATTATCGTCAATGGCTTGGGCTTCTTTGCGTTTGCGTGGGCCTGTTCCGTACATTTCTGCTTCGATTTCTTCCTTGGTTGGCATGATAGAGGCTAGGATGATATAGATAATCACACCAAGTCCAAAGTTTGCGACTGTAAAAATGGCAAATAGGAAGCGAACAAGAGTAACATCAAAGTTCCACTTGTCTGACAGACCTGCCAGAACTCCTGAAATCATACGATTTCGTCTCATCTTATAAAATTTACTGTTCATGATATTTCCTCTTTCTGCTAGGTTAGTCATAGTATATCACGGGTAGGCTCGGCTTTCATCAGTCCTCAGGCTGATTTATTAGTAGCAATTTACCTCTACAAACTCCACAACGATAGCGTTTTGTATCAATCCTTCGTTTGCGCTGATACCTTTGCTGGCAGGATTGGCAACGATAAAGTTTGAGTGGTTTAGAGTAGCTATTTGTCAAGGAGGGCACAAAGCGTAATCCATCCACTGCTTTCAACAGTTCCTTAAAATCCCGATCCTTGTGTTGATAGCCCTTCCCTTGAAAATAGAGGTGATAATGACAGAGTTCATGTCGGACAATTTTCCTAAAAACATCCAGACCTAGTTCCTGATAAACCTTGGGATTAAAATCCAAATGCCCATCTTTGGGGAAAAATCGCCCACCTGTCGAACGTAGACGCCTATTCCACTGAACATGATGGATAAAAGGTCTGCTGAAGTCTTCTAGTGAAACCTGCTTAACGTAATCAGTCAGTTTCATTTGGAGCTAGGAGCGACAGATTGACTTTTTCACGTTCAGTATCAATTTTCTTAACCCAAACGGTCACCAAATCTCCAACTGCCACCACTTGGCTAGGATGTTTGATAAATTTGCGACTCATATGGGAAATATGAATCAGACCGTCCTCATGAATCCCGATATCAATGAAGGCACCGAAGTCAACAACGTTACGCACAACACCTTCTAGCTTCTGGCCTACCACTAAGTCTTTGATATCTAGGACATCTTGGCGAAGCACAGGTGCGTCAAAGGAATCACGGAAATCTCGACCTGGTTTGAGAAGATCTGCAATGATATCTTTAAGAGTTTCTGGACCAAGGTCTAGCTCTTGCGCCATTTCCTTGATTGATAGCGACTTGAGTTTGCCTTGGGCCTCTTCATTCAAGTTCTTGATATCCAAGAGTTTGAAGAGTTCCTTAACCGCAGTATAGTTCTCTGGGTGAACTCCTGTATTATCAAGGATATTGCTACTTTCAGGGATACGAAGGAAACCAGCTGCCTGTTCAAAGGCCTTGGCCCCCAGACGAGGAACTTTCTTGATTTGGGCGCGTGAAGTGATTTTTCCTTCCTCCTCACGGTATTTGACAATATTTTCAGAAATAGTTTTATTGAGTCCAGCGACGTGGGAAAGAAGAGCTGGGCTGGCTGTGTTGACATTGACACCAACTTGGTTAACCACTGTATCGACGACAAAGTCCAGACTCTCAGATAGTTTCTTCTGACTGACATCGTGTTGGTATTGACCGACACCGATTGACTTAGGATCGATTTTGACCAATTCCGCAAGGGGGTCCTGCAAACGACGGGCGATAGAGATGGCTGAGCGTTTTTCAACAGTCAAGTCTGGAAACTCCTGACGGGCAAGTTCGCTGGCAGAATAGACCGAAGCACCACTTTCATTTACGATGACATAACTAACCTCAGGAAAATCTTTCAGAACTTCCGCCACAAAGGCTTCACTTTCACGACTAGCAGTACCATTTCCGATGGCAATAATCTCTACACCGTATTGACCAATCAAATCTGCCAAATCTTTCTTTGCTTCTTCGATTTGACGAGCTGATGCTGGTTTGACAGGATAAATGACCTGAGTTGTCAGCATTTTTCCTGTTGCATCCACGACAGCTAGCTTGGCACCTGTACGAAAGGCAGGGTCAAAACCAAGAACCACACGCCCTTTCAGCGGAGCAACTAAGAGCAGATTGCGCAGGTTGTCAGAAAAGAGTTGGATAGCTCCTTCTTCTGCCTTCTCCGTCAGTTCTGTCCGAATACGACGCTCGATAGCAGGCAAGACCTTTTTCTTAACAGATTGCTGAACTACTTCATCTATATAGGCATTTTTCACCTTGAAACGAGCTGCAAAGAAGGCTAGAATGCGGTCCGTCGCATGTTCAAAACCGACCTTCAAGACACCTAGCTTCTCCCCACGATTGAGCGCCAAGGTACGATAGCCTTGCATATTCCCAACTGTCTCAGAAAAATCATAGTAAATCTGAAAAACTTGCTTTTCATCCAGACTTTCATCCTTAACTTGAGAAGTGAGTTTGGAGTGTCTCAGCACCTCCTGATAAGTCATGGAACGCAAGGTCACATCTTCCGATAAGGCTTCGACCAAGATATCAACTGCACCAGACAGGGCTTCCTTCCCAGTCGCAAATCCTTCACAGACAAACTTTTCAGCCTCTTTCTCTAAGTCAGCTACATTTTGCAAAATCAAGCGAGCAAGAGGAAAGAGCCCAGCTTCACGGGCAATAGTTGCCTTGGTCCGACGCTTTTCCTTGTAAGGAAGATAGAGTTCTTCAACGTCTGCTAATTTTTCGGCAGCTAAGATAGCTTCTTCCAATTCCTTGGTCAACTTGCCTTGTTCTTGAATCTTAGCTAAGACAGCTTCCTTACGGTCGTTGAGATTTGTCAGGCTTTTATCCAAGTCGATAATGGCCTTAATTGTCACCTCATCCAAACTACCAGTCATATCCTTGCGATAACGCGCAATAAAGGGAATAGTCGCCCCTTCAGCTGTCAAACTTAGAACAGTATCAATTTGCTTTAACGTCACTCCCAAATCCTGGGAGATTTTTTCATATTTTTTTATCCATGAATCTATTATACCATAAGCTAAACGTTTCAAATTAGCTCTTACAGTATTTAAAAACAATATGTGGGGAATAGATTTATATTCTATAGTGCAATAACTTGTACTTAGAGAGCATTGCCACCTTTTTTTACCACTCCATGACATCAAAAGTATTTAATGGATCAGACATAATAGCCAGTTCTGGAAGATGTTCCTGACCTGGAATAACACATTGACTTTTCAAGTTTTTATATGGACGATTGACTAAAATTAATTTATTAGAATAGGGAAGATTATCCATCTTACTTAGAATTTCTTCACTAGCTGAATCTTTATTATCAAATTTAAAATAAATATTATCCCAATTTATACGTTTTTTTCTTTTTTCCCACTTAGTTCGTGCTTCTTCAATACTAGAATAATGTAGAAAATGAATATCTATATCTCCTAAATGTCCCAAAGGATAAACTTCATGAGTCCAGCTCGGTGAAATAAGTTCCTCTTCGAAAACAAGTTCTTGTTCCATATAGTACCGAAAATCCTTTGTAAGTTTATAATAATCATCAGGAAGAATAAATAAACCAACAAAAGGTGTTCTATATTGAAAACCAAGTTGTTTATAAATTAATCCTCCAACACAATTATTACTTATAATCGTGAAATCTAATCTATCAAGGTCAAGAAAAGGAAAAATTCCTTTCTCTGCAGCTATCAACTTATGATAAACAATTTCAGAATCTAAATGTTCACCGTCATTTTTTAACCAAGCACTAAAATTTGCCAATTCTTGAATATATTGTCTTTTCGCTATTTCTATATCATAGTTTTCTAAGACGACGCAATCTTTTATTCTATTTTCATAATTTTCTAATATGATTTTATAGGAATCTTTGAGAGGTTTAACATCTACAACAGGTTTATAGATATATGTCGGTAAATTAATATAGGTTGCAGTTTTAGATTGAATATAAAGTCTCCAAATAAGGTTGTTTATATCAAATTGATTTATTTTTCGTAAAAGTTTACTATTGAATAATTTTCCGAACAATGAGCAATATTGTTTTCTAATTCGATGATCTGTATCATCCATCTTTTCTAAAACTTGATAGTTCGTTAAGTTTTTTGTCAACCAATTATCACCCCAAGGATAAAAGTAAAATACTCCATCAACCAAATCAGCAAAATTACCAAGAACAACATCAGAATCAGATAATTTTATCGCATGATACATCTTTTCAAATGTCCAATCAAATAATGAATCATTGATGATAGAAACGTAATATAATCTCCCGTAATCATATCAGACAACTCAGCAAAAGAATTCTCACCTATAATCTTAATATTAATCGATAGATCCATTTGTTGGCTAATGGAATCGATTTCCTCTGTAGATTGGTTTACAATAATAACCTCTATATCTTTTAACGTTTGTCTATCCACTATTGATAAAGACTCGAATAAACTATTTCTGTCTCCTTGGTGTAACAAAATAACACTAATTGAGTCAGTCAATTTGACTACCTCCTATAATTTTCTGATAATGATTTTCTTTTATTTAATTATAGCACAATTATAGTGTACATCATGTGATATCAAGCTGTATTATTTATTAGCTACTCAATTTGAAATTTTAACTTTTCCCTTTTCCTCAAAATAATAGTATAATAGAGGAAGAATTTAGAATCGAGGTACACCTATGGCTGTAAAATTTACAAAACGAGACGACTTGGACAAGATGTTTGAAGAGTTTGCGAAACTCCCTGATTTGAAGCAAGTCACTTTCCCTGATGACAAAGAGAAAAAAGCTAAAGCAGAAAAGAAAAACTAGATGACTGTCTTCCAACAACTCCCATCTAGTGTGCTTCAGACTGGGGCTATTTTCCTCTCCATTATCATTGAAGCCCTCCCTTTCGTACTGATAGGAAGTATTCTTTCAGGAGTGATTGAAGTCTATATCACTCCTGAAAAAGTTTATCATTTTCTCCCTCGAAATCGTTGGGGGAGAATCTTTTTTGGGACTTTCGTCGGGATGCTTTTCCCTTCTTGTGAATGTGGAATCATCCCCATTATCAATCGTTTTCTGGAAAAGAAAGTTCCCAGTTACACGGCTGTTCCTTTTCTTGTGACTGCACCAGTTATCAATCCCATTGTTCTATTTGCGACCTATTCTGCCTTTGGCAATTCCTTTCACATCGCCCTGTTGCGAGCTCTGGGTTCCATTGTTGTAGCTGTGATACTTGGGATTTTTCTAGGATTTTCTGGCAAGAACCCATTCAAAAAGAAAATCGGTTGACCTGTCATGAGCACGATTTTTCTCATCTGAATCCTGCAAAAAAAGTGTTTCAGGTCTTTGTGCAAGCCATTGATGAATTTTTTGATACGGGACGTTATTTAGTATTTGGCTGCCTCTTTGCTTCTATAATACAGGTCTACGTTCCGACTCGGATTCTGACCTCTATCAGTGCAACCCCTCTTTTTGCCATCCTACTCTTGATGATTTTGGCCTTTCTTCTTTCTCTCTGTAGTGAGGCAGATGCCTTTATCGGTGCTTCTCTTCTCTCAAGTTTCGGCTTAGCACCAGTTCTGGCCTTTCTCGTCATTGGTCCAATGCTGGATATCAAAAATATTCTCATGATGAAAAATTACTTGAAAGTACGATTTATCAGTCACTTCATTACGATTGTGACTCTTGTCGTCTTAGTGTATTCTCTCTTGATTGGAGTCATCCTATGATTCGATTTTTAGTTTTAGCTGGCTATTTTGAACTGACCATTTATCTCCATTTGTCGGGCAAATTAAACCAGTACATCAACATGCACTATTCCTATCTGGCCTATATTTCCATGGTACTTTCCTTTATTTTGGCAATTGTTCAATTGTATATCTGGATGAAGCAAGTCAAAACCCACAGTCATCTGAACAGCCGATTGGCAAAGGTGACGAGTATTACTCTTCTGGCCATTCCTATTGTCGTCGGTTTAACTTTTCCAACTGTTAGCTTGGATTCTCAGACCGTTTCTGCCAAAGGCTATCATTTCCCCTTATCTGAAGGAACGGATCAAGCTATTCAGACAAGCGAAGGGACGACAAGTCAATATTTGAAACCAGATACCAGTTCTTATTTTTCAAAAACAGCCTATGAAAAGGAAATGCGAACGGCAGCGGATAAATACTTGTCCCAAGATAGCATTCAGATCACTAATGAAAACTATATGGAAGTCATGGAAGCCATCTACGACTATCCAGATGAATTTGAGGGCAAGACGGTCCAGTTCACAGGTTTTGTCTATAATGACCCCAGTCATGCTAATAGTCAATTTCTGTTCCGCTTCGGAATTATTCACTGTATTGCAGATTCTGGTGTGTATGGTTTACTTACAAAAGGAAATACCCGTCAGTATGAAAATAACACCTGGATAACAGCCAAGGGAAAACTGGTCAATCACTACCATAAAGAACTCAAACAAAACCTCCCAACCTTGGAAATCGATAGCTTTACCAAAGTAGATAAACCAGAAAATCCCTATGTGTATCGAGTGTTTTAAAAAACGAGATAAAGACATAAAAAACAAAACGAACAAGTTCTCTTCTGAATGACAGAAAAAGAGCCTGTTCGTTTTTGGTTATATGACATGTAAGAAGATGCAGAAAATTCTCACCCATCAATAAAAAGAGACAATATTCGTTTCTGCATTACAGATGTCTATTATTGTCTCTTTATTTATTTTTATACTTACAATACTTAAATATTTGAGCTTAATTTTTTCCATTAATTCTAAACGAATGTTCAGAAATCCACTTGGAGTAAGTAGTTAAGCTTTCATCTGTTAAGGATTCTACTGCGATGGTTACACACATTTTCACTGCTTCTTCTACCGTTACAGAAAAACGATAGCCGTTTAATTGTAAAAATTTGACCAAAACGAAGAAAGCAGTTCTTTTATTAGCATTAGCAAAAACATGCTTCTTTATCAATTGGACAAATAGTATCGTTGCTTTATCAAAAATTGTTGGATAAAGAGGCTTCCCAAAGACAAATTGTTCTGGTAAATTGACAATCATATTTAAGGCAGAAGGACTAACTGTTTGAATTTTCTCATTTGGAGAATACCGTTGAATTGCTAAAGCATTTATTTTTTCAATTTGCTTTTCTGTTAGATAGATAGTCATTTTTCCACCAAAGCTTTGAAAACATCGTCGTATTCGTCAAATATTTTATCTAAATTTAAGTCAAAGGCATCATCAGATACATAAGAAACCTGCTGATCCAATTCTTCAGGAGTAAAGATAATCTCACCACTGGCTAACAATTTCGCTTCGTATTTAACACCACTTGGAATATTAAATTCACTTGGAATCGTAATGGTGATTGAATTTCCTTGTTTTCTTGTTTTTACTACCATCTGATTTCCTCCTTTGTCATATTATAACAAATCATTACGGTAATTACAATGGCAGAATAATTAGATATCGTAACAATATCTATCAGAGTAAATAAATACTATGGTTCTGAAACGTTATTAATGCCACTATTTTAACAGGTTTTGAAGCTTTTGCCATTCAAGCAATACAAGTAGCTCATAGAGAATAAGAGAACCACTCATTAATCATACTAGCGATTTCTTTGGGTGCTTCAGTATAAAGCTCATGGCCAAAGTTCTCTAGAAGAATAGTATCAAAATAGTCTGGCAATTCTTTTAGGGCTTCCTCTCTCCATGTAGCTTCATTAGGATAGCGAGGACTGATAAACAAGGTATCACCCACTTCTCTCTTAAAAGCTTGTATCTTCCTCCGTAGGAGGAGTATCGCTTCTATATTTTCATAATTTATAGCTAACTCATATCTATTATACTGCGCATTCCAGTGATAGGACTGCCTTACGGCTTTCTCCATATTTTCTGACCAATGCTTTGCTTCAGATTTTTCTTTAGAAATAAGAAGAGCTAAGTCTGAAACGACTTGAGATTCGATATAGTTTTTAGCTTCCTCTAACTCTGCATCTAAAGGTAAAATCTTATCTAAATCTAGATAGCCACCATCCAAAAGAATTAGTTTTTTCACTTCATAAAATTCCGATGCGAGATAACGAGCTAAATCTCCTCCAAGAGAATGGCCTATCAGACAAATAGATTCTTCCTCTTCTATCGATTTTTTAAACCATGATTTCAATTCTGTTTCATCTCGAAGATGTTTTTCATATGGATTCAGAAAATAGACCTGTGAATCTAGCTCTTGAAGAAAATCCTTGCTATGATAGACATTGCTTCCCAAACCGCCAATAAAATATTTTTTCATTCTCTACTTAATACTATGCTTATTCATCTTTTGTTCAAAGATAGTTGTGATAATCTGACGTAATTCTTCGCGTTCTTTTTCTGGAATTTCGCCACTTGTTTGAGCTGCAGCATAGAGTTCAGGGTGTTCAATTGAAATGCGTTTAATCGTACGTGTCGTAGCGTGTTTTCTGACGAAAAATGGGATTCGCTTAATCAAATCTTGTGGTACTAGTGCAAGAATTTTCTCAGCAGTTTCCTTGTCACTAATCTTAGATGTCGTAAGTCCCTTCTTAATCATTTCCTGTTCTTTTTCTGTAAAATCTTTTAATTCCATTCGATTGGTCCTCCTATGTTCACTAAGTTAAATTATATACCAATTGTAGCAAGACGACAAATAGTCTGTTTGTAAAATGCTCTCTATACTAAAACTTTCCTGACGCTCATAATTGCTCTTTAATGAAAAATCACAAATCCTTTTGGAGAGATGACAAGCTGATTCTCTAATTCTTGGCAATTGCTTGCTAGTGCTACTGCTTCTTTTTGTAAATGATAATCTTCTTTTGATTGGTTGAAAATAGCTTTGATGACTTGGTTATCGTAACTCCACTCCAAAGCTACTAGATCAGGTTTGATTTCTTGGAGACTATACTTGTCGTGTTGAATGATTGCTGACGCATGTTTGCGAATCTTAATCAGCTTCTTCATAAAGTTCAGCATATCATTGTCACTTGATACACGTTCCCAAGGCATACAACGACGACAATCTGGGTCTGGACCGCCAGTTAAGGAAAGCTCGGTTCCGTAATAAATACAGGATGTTCCCTTTTGTAAAAAGAGAAAGGCTAGAGCTGATTTGACCAGTTGAACGTCTTCATTTGCAGTCCACAGGATTCGTTCTGTATCATGCGAATCCAAGAGATTAAACATAACCTCTGAAATCTGCTGTTTGTAATACATAGACTGACCATTGATTTCATCGATGAACTGATCAATCTTCTTAATTCCTCGTAAGAAATAGTCCTTGATACTATCAGATAAAGGATAATTCATGACCGCATGGAACTCATCTCCATTTAACCAAGGCTGAGACGTATGCCAGACTTCTCCTAGGATATAAAGATCAGGCTTTTTAGCTAAAACTGCATTACGAAAATCCTTCCAGAACTGATGGTCAATCTCATTAGCCACATCCAAACGCCAAGCATCGATATCAAACTCTTCAATCCAATAAGTCGCAACCTTTAAAAGATAGTCCTTGACCTCTGGATTGGCTGTATTTAGTTTAGGCATATAGTCCTCGAAACCAAAAGCATGATAAGGTAAGTCTCTCTTATTAACTAGCTTTTCAGTTGTCACTGGGAATTGTTGAATATGGAACCAATCCTTATAAGCAGATTGCTCACCATTTTCGACAACATCTTGCCATTGAGGAGATTGCGAACCAATATGGTTAAATACCGCATCCAGCATGATTTTCATGCCACGCTGATGAGCTTGCTCGACCAGCTCCCGGAAGGTCTCCTTGTCTCCAAAATGACGGTCAATTTCAAAATAATCCGTCGTATTGTACTTATGATTGCTCGTGGATTCAAATATAGGACAAAGATAAAGTCCAGTAATCCCCAAGTCTTGCAAGTAATCCAGATAGTCAATAATCCCCTGTAAATCACCACCAAAGAAATCATCACTATTAGGTGTGATAGAGGAATCCCAGTCTAAAGTCCCTTCTGGGTTTAATAGAGCATTTCCGTTGGCAAATCTCTCAGGAAATATCTGATACCATACCGTATTTGAAACCCAGTCAGGAACCTTGCAGGCATCAATCTCATGAAGATAAGGCAACTTAAATCCATTTCCAATAGCATGAAGATTTTCTAGAGAATTTTCAACGCACCCTTTATCGCCATACAAGATGCTCTGGCCTTCTGTATCCGTGAGTTCAAAGAGATACTGGATACGTGCAAAGTCAACGGACACTTCAACCTGCCAATAATCAAATAAGCCATCAGAAGTTATCTTGGACATTTCTTTTGTATCCTGATAAAACTCCTCCATAAAGATAAAAGTATCCCCATAATGCAAGTTGATGCTTTCAATATCCCCTTTCTTAGTTCGAATCCGAATATGAATCTTCTTATCCTTATAAAGATAGGCATACTCCGACTCAGTCCTATGGTAAATAGCACTTAATTCCATCAATTTGTCTCCTAAAGTTTTAATTCCAATTTTACGCAAACGTTTTCATAATTGTGATTCTAGTATACTACTTTCGTATTTTATTTTCAAGGCTTATCCGTAGATTCTAGTGGTTTGGTTCTATAAATAAAAAAGCAGCCAGTCTTACAACTTGCTACTTTTCAAATGATGATTAAAAAATATCTTTGCAACCACTCTATTTTTTTTAAATCCTTATTGTTATTGTGATCATTTCGATAGGAATCTTGGGAAGAAGCCTTGTAAATACTTAAAAACTGTTCCAAACTTGGAACGCGAAAAGTGATGTTTTCGAGATGAATCAGCTCTATATCCGATTCCGAAACTCCTGCAAAATCAGGTAAAGAATCGATACTTCCGAATTCAACACTCAGTCCATCTTTTTTGAATTCATGCTCATGAATATCTATTAAGTCATAGCCTAAGTGTTTCATCACTTTCATTATCTTGTCCCACTCATAAATTCTGAGATGATCAGGCGCTTCCCAACCTCTAGGATCACCAGGCACATGAATGTCAATGTCAGACGGCCTCCATTCTTCATTTGAACGGTATTCAAACCCCAAAGACCCCATGAGCGTCGGAGTGATTCCGATTTGGTTTAAATGAGAACAAATTATTCGAAATTCATCAAATAGAGAATTCATTCCTCCTCCAATCGTTGATATAGGACTTAATTTCGTTGTGAATAATAAACTAATTTTTACCTTCTACTCTTTCGGTTTTGAAAATACTTCTACTCGCTGAGCTAGGACTTTGATTTCTACAGGTAGGTTATCTGACTTATCACCGTCAACATCTGACTCCAATTCACTATCAGAAGAAATTTTAATATTACGAGCTTTGATATACTCGATATTATCATTTGCGACAACATCCCCTTTTAGTAAATCAGGAATAACGGATAATTTGGAGAATATAGAAGCATCCTTCAGAATCAAAATATTAGCATAGCCATCTTTGTTTTCTTCAAAGATTTTTTTATCAGCGAAGTAATTTGTCAAGAGAACCAACACATGGCTAGCTTCACCAACATAATTTCCATTTTCTGTCTCAACCTTAATGTTAAAGACCTGATCTGTCATGACAGACTTCATGGTATTTACAGCATAGGCTAAAATACCGAATTTTGTTTTGTCCTCGATTTCAACATTGTGAATCGCCTCAGGTAGAGAACCGATACTAAAGATATAACCAAAATAATTGTCATTCGCTTTTCCGATATCAATCTTATTGGTTAAATCAAAATCCAGTTCATCTATCGCGCCATCGATGTCTTGATTGATTTCCAACAGTTTCGTAATGAGGTTACCCGTACCGCCTGGGATAATACCCAACTTAGGAATGTAGTCTCTCTCAGCAATACCCGAAATGACTTCGTTGACAGTCCCATCTCCACCAAACACAACCACTGCATCGTACTGCTCACGAGAAGCTTCTTCAGCAAAATGTGTTGCATCCAGCGCCTTTTCGGTAATTTTGGTTTCCACGTGCTCAAAGTATTCTTTTGCTTTATTCTCCAGCTTTTCTTTGTAATCCAAAGCCTTTTCGCCACCAGAAGTAGGGTTGATAATTACCATTGCTTTTTTCATTAATGTTCTCCTTAATATTCGTTAAAAATATATATCTCATTATATGAAACTAAACGTATCCCTATTATACTACGAAAATACAGAAAAGAGAAATCTGACGTACTGGAGATTAATACGCTTTTATTCTATTTTCCCATCGTATAACTACATCCTTTAAGGATTCATCCAAGTAAGAAAAGGCCTTATCCTTTATCCAGTCAGGAATACCGTATGCCGCCTCGGCTATGCTACCAGTAATTGCAGCGAGAGTATCACTGTCGCCACCAAGTGAGATGGCATTTCTTATCGCATCTTCGAAGTCTCTACTTTCTAGAAATGCAATAATGGCCTGTGGTACGGTATCCTGGCACGTTTCATTGAAACGGTATGTAGGACGGATTTCATCTAAAGTTTGAGATAGATTGTAGCCGTATTCCTGCTCAATATAATCCTTAATCCGTCTTTTACACTCTGTAGGATTGTCATTGATTGGTTGCTCATAATCTCCGCAATAACCTCCAAAGTAATAACGACACAGAAAGATAGCATCAGCTGTAGCCATTGCACCTTTGATACCTTCTGGATGATTATGAGTTACCTCTGCAGAAAGACTCGCAAATTCCCTAGATGATGGCCACATTCCGGTTCTCGCACAAAAACCACAGTCCATTGTCCAAGCACATGGAGAAACACGCATAGCCGAACCATTCCCAAAGCTATTATAAGGCTCACGGTTATCGCTGTTTAGCCATGCATTAAACCGAGCACCATAATCAGCATCAGGATACATTCTACCATATTTCTTCATAGCATCAATGAAGTCGTCTTTTTGTCCCCCATTCATAATCGCCTCTGCGACAGCACAGGTCATAACCGTATCATCCGTGAAAAAACAATCCTCACGAAATAAAGGAAAATCCTTCGTTTTGATGTTGTTCCATTCGTAAACTGAACCTACAATGTCTCCAACAATTGCTCCTAGCATGGTATTCCTCCTTACAAACTATTGGTTGAGACTGACATTTCTACTTTTCATACTCGTCTATTCTATCAGCATATTCAGTCAAAAGTTTCTTTGAATAAATTTTTTCATTACTTGAATTTCTAACTTCTTTCCAAAGAATGGAAGCTACTTTTAGTTTATTCGAGCAGTTACGATTATTTTCGTCTGCACAGAAGTCCTTTAAAAATTGGTTCCATTGACAAACCGAATGGTCATACTTGGCATAATTTGAATCTCCATAATAAACTTTTAGCATATCTTGGATTGTAAAACTCAAATCATTTTCTCTTTTTACTTTTCTCCAAGCTGTCGCCATATCAGCAGTAAATTTAAAGGGCGAAACATCTGTTAAAGTTGAGAAATATTCTCTAAAGTGTGCATTAAAGGAGAATCCACATTCAAGCAAGGGTGTGTCCAAGGTAACGACTTCTACTCGTTTCTTTTTATTTTTTATTGATGATTTTTTAATCAAATTCCCCTTAAAGTACTGCTCAATAATATCATTGAGTTCCTGTTTTGTACCTCTATATTCAAGCCCTAATGACTTGCATATCTGTGAAAGTTCACTACGATACCAATAGTATTTATTAAACTCATCAAAGGATGCAATTTTATCAAACTCAGGTCTGCTTTTTATCAAAAAAACACCACCTTAAAACAAATTTAGATTGTCATATCGAAATAATGGAGTTTTAGTTTCATTGTTTTGACGTTTAACTTCGTTTCACTAACAAACTCACACAATCAGCTTCGGACTTACCGTATCATCAGTGAAAAAACAATCTTCACTAAATAAAGGAAAGTCCTTCGTTTGATATTGTTCCATTCGTAAAACTGAACCTACAATATCTACAATAATTGCTCCTAGCATCCGTTTCCTCCTTATGGCATTTCAGATTCGTTACACATTTCTAATGAATCACTCTTAAAAATGGCACCACCAAATCAATCCACTCATAAGGCAGGTAAGCTGATAAATAACCGTGGTTATAACCCTTTGCTTCATACCAAATTGTATTTGAATGTAGCTGATGAAATAATTTCGCTGATTTTTTCACACAGTTCAATTCTTTTTCACCATAGATATACAGAACTTGAGCTTTGCTAGCAGAAATCATATCTTTCAGCTTGTAATACCCCATATAGGTTTTGTAAATGGTCACCAATGTTTTAACAGGCGTCCTTGGCAGATCCTCCAAATAATAAGCTTTTTATTTCCTCTGGATAAGCCAGTTAAGGATAGAGTTTGTTCATCATGCTTAACTGAAGTTTGCAAGAGAATTTATTGAACATCAATTTACCAAATAGAGACACTAGAAAGATGCTGATTTTAGCTAACCTTGGTTGAGGAATACAGAGGCTTCCGTCTATGATGGCCTTCTCAGCAATTTCACTATCTAAAGATAAAAGCTCCATGGCAATTTGACCACCAAGTGAAACACCACCGATTGCAAACAATTTCCCACCACAGTTTGCTTTGATATAGTCTAGAATCTCCAAAGCAGAATCTTCAGTAGAAACATAATCAAGTTGATATTCCTCTCCGTGGCCATTCAAAGTGGGTAGAATAATACGGTATTCTTCTGACAGGATTCGTGCTTGACGAAGATAATTCCACCAAGAACTGCCACCACCATGTATCAGTAAAATAGGAGGCAAATTCTTATTACCAAATTCATGGAATTTCATGTTTAAACTCCTTACTGTAGGACTTTCACTAGCTAATTTTCCTTGTTCAATCAGCTCTTAAAAGCAGTACCACACACTCGACATAAAACGAGTGAACACTATGTATGCCAAGTGAACATGTATGTGGGAACATGTCTAAAAACTTTTTGACGATAGCATAAGGTTATCGTTAAAAGGTATTACCCCGACAAACTGTGATTTACTCATTTCATTAAATCAGCTATTTCTTTCTTCCCATACGCCTTTACATTCTGAATTACATTCTGTTTCCTCTTGATTGATTCAAACAATGATATATCTAGTACATTTGCGAATTCTTCAAACTGAACCTGCCCGATTCTTCTTATTTCTTTAAGTTTCTCAGCATCTCTTACCTTTCTCTCTGCCTCACTTTTGGGGTATCCTTGTCCAAATGGCTTCGAGAAAAGAGCTTCTATTGTTCTTTCAAGATTTTCAGTACCTGACCATGTATAATTTTCACCTAATGGTAATGATATCGCATTTCCATTATTAATCTGAGCAAATAAATAGGCATCATTCGGTGTAGGTGCATATCCGCAAATGACATCAGGCATACTATTACAAGCAAGCATCATTCCTTGTCCGGAAGAACAGCCCGTAACAACGAAATCAACTGTCCTACTTGCCAACAAGATACCTATAAGAATAGAAATTTCTATATACGAGTATTTTTCATTTTCTTCCATCGTACAGCCAAAATTTATAACCTCAGATTTCTTTGGAGCATACTTTAATACAGCATCATAGATTATTTGATTTTTGGTCGCTTGCGAACTTGCTTGAATAACTCCGATTCTCATTCTTCCCCCCTTCAACTTCTAATTTAATTATTTCTTTTTCTTTGGTTTGGGTGCCGGTAATTCATTATATATTGAATTGAACAAGCCTTTATTTTCTACACTTCATTTATTCACTGGTTGCAACTTTTGACATCAAAACTACCGCCTCCACATGTCTTGACGGTTACTACCTATACTGTGAAACGAAATCAAAGCTGCTGAATATCCGTATTAAACTATTAAACGTAACTAATGCGAGTATTTACGGCTTCGTTAATATACAGTATTGTTACATCTATGCCAAGTTTCCGATAGTTAGTTCTTCTTTCTTTATTTAAATCTTTACAAATCCAACTAGCGAGAAGGGTTGTTTATCTCAAAACTCATTGAACCTTTGGTTCCTCGATTAGTATAATAATTTCCTTCTAGTTGATTTGGATTATCAATATCAAGAATTACCGTCCCATAATGTATAGGACTTTGCAATTCAGCCCTTGGGCTATTTAAATATGTATAAATTAATTTTTGTGTTCCATTATCATTGATAATTGATGCTGTAATGCTATGGCTCGAACTTTCACCCGTTTTAAACTTAACTTTAATAGTCGTAAATGACTGTTCAATAGTAAGTTCACAATTTCTTTCATTCTGATCATAGTCCGTCTTGAAACTACCTACATAATTCGCAAATAAAATTGGAACATTATGAATCTTAGATAGTAATGGCCACCGCCATGCTGTTTTTTCAAAAATAGCCATAATAATTGCTGTAACTGATATAGCTTCACCAATATACCCAATGGCTGAATATACCAATGCCAAAATATCAGATTTAAGATTCACTGCAATCTCTTGGCCACTTATTAACAATCTTAATAACAAGCAAATTGCAAAAACCCATATTGTAATATTCAAAAATTTTTTCTGCTGTTCATTCATAAGTTTTATTTATAATCCAAAAATTCAATCATTCTAACTAAAAAAAGTTTTTGTATCCTGTAAATTCCATTTCTGCTCTGAACGAAAAAGGTAATACATTCCACTTACTTCAACCCAATTTAAATTCACTTGAGACACTATGTAATATAACGCTTGCTGTAACAACCCTGTGTAGCTATTACTATTGAAAAACATCTGTTCAGGTATATTCCAGACCAAACATTCTATCAAATATGAAGAAATGCGTTCGTTTGTCAATCCTAGCTCCTGCATCTCGTTCTTAATATGCTTCATAATCCTAACTAAATATTTATATTTATAGTGAGTAGATTTATTCTTAGAGATACCATTTTGTATATGAACTTTAGGATAATTAATTACTTCATAATTTCCGTTTGAGGTAAAAAATTTGATGCCTTCAACAAATTTTTCAGATGACCTGCTACCAATATATCTATAATTTCGATATTGAAAACATGGGACTACATCTGCATTTACGTGATATGAGTTAGAATTAATATTGATACACTTATTGCCAATAGAAACTGATTCTGCACCAAATTTTGAAATTAACGCTTTAATCACTTCGTTTTTAAATACATTAGCATTGGTGCTGCTACTAGAGTAATTATAGTCTAGGTCCGATAACCCATCTACATACTCACAATAAAATAAAGATTTCACCATGATACAGATATCAATGTCGCTATTTTTCTTTACATTCGTATTATTTGCATAAGAACCTTGGGCAAAAATTTCATATTCATACTTTGAAGAGAGCCCACTCCTTTCTATTGCATCTTTAATCATTCCAATAGTATTTTCAACCCGTGTTTCTTCAGTGGCAGATAACGGCTTAATCCATGATTGTAATGCTTCTTCAGAATATCTCATTATAAAACAACTCCATTTTAGTTTTTTGGTTAATTCATAAAAAGTAACCGATATTAAAAAAATCCTACATATAATTATACCACTAAACAAGAAAAAAGGCTGCAAACATAGTGAACTATACTATGCCTACAGCCTTATAAATCAACTTCTGTTCCTTCCAAAAATCTAACGGTTATCTGTCCATCCTCCGAAATCAAAATACTATCTAGTACCTGACACATCTCAAAGGAATCATATTCCCAACACTCCTTATTTATCAATTCAGCCAGTAACACACTGTAATGCTTTTCTAATAACTGGTTTTCTTCCAAGATCTTATTCCACTTTCCATGCAACAAATCCATATTCTCACTCAGTAGTTTAACTGCCATCATTACAGCTTTCTCTAGTGTTCCCTCATCGATATGGTTATTCTGACAACCAATCTGTCCCTTTACCTTATAACGGTTGTTACACTGCCAAACTTTACGTTTGCCACGACTGGTCGTCCAGTTCTTACGTCCAAAAGCTGAACCGCATTCTGCACAGAACACCTTGGTAGTAAAAGGGTTGTCCTCATTTTGCATGATGTAGAAGAAATTGAAAAAGAAAATAGACTTCAGACAGCTATTGATGTTGTCAGAGAACAGTTTGGTTTTTTAGCCATACAAAAAGGAACCGTCCTAACTGAAGGTTCCAGAAATATTGAACGCAGTAAACTTATCGGTGGTCATTCCGCGGGTGGATTGGAGGGATTAAAATGAAACAAGAAAAAAATACAGTACAATTTTCAGAAATCCGTAGCAAAGGATGTAATGATATTGAAATGCTTGAAAGATTTTTACATGGAATCGTTGAAACAGCAACTTCAAAACTTCGTCAGAGAAAACTCAAAACAACTGAAATATCGATACGACTAGTACATGCTAAATCTGAAAACCGATTACCATTGGAATTTACATTTAGCATTAAGCCAACAAGCTCATCTGTGATAATCTATACTGAGGTAATCAATCGCTTTAAAGAATGTTACACAGGTGGGGGAATTCAAGGTTTTACGATTCAATTTGATAAAAATACCCTTGCCTCTGCATAGAAAGGATTTGATATGATTGACCGTTCATATTTACCATTTCAATCAGCAAGAGAGTACCAGGATACAAAGATGCAAAAATGGATGGGCTTTTTCCTATCTGAACATGCATCAGCACTCTCTGATGATACAAACAAAGTAACGTACATGTCTGACTTATCACTAGAGAAGAAATTATTACTCCTCAGTCAAGTATACGCCGGGCAGCTACGCACACGCATTCAAGTGATTGAAAAAACAAGCGTGTTTCCTACACTGGAACAATACCAAGTCTGACCAAAGATTTCATTTTGATAAAAACTACAACAGGTCACATCAATTTGAAATTAAAAGACATTATTAGTATTGAACTTGTCGAGGAGGTGCTCTATGAATCAGCTTGAGTTTCAGCGTAATCACCTACAAATGGACTATTATAGCGAGAGCTACCAAGATTTTGAACGTGACTTCTACCGCTACTCTAACATGAATATTCCATTGACCTTCCTAACTGATGATATCCTAAAAACAATGGCGACTTCACGTAAGAATTACTTTGTCCTCAATAAGGAAAAGTCCAGAGATAACCGCGATCACTTCTTCATATTTGAAGTAAGTACCGTAGATGAGAATCCGCTAATCTATCATTATACATATAAGAAAACTACAATATATTTAGCAGAAAAATAGGAGCAGTTCAATTGACTGTTCCTATTTTTAATATTCATAAAATCTAAAGTCTTTATACTCTTTAACAATGGAGTCGCCAACCAGAACAGACTATACTGACCAGCGACTACCTTAAATTTAATGTTTCAGATTTATTTTCTTATCTCTAATTTCATAAACTACATCTGCTACATTTTCGAGTAATCGTTTATCGTGGGTGATAAACACGATAGTTCCGGTGTACTCCTTCATTAGTATTTCCAAAGCCTCTAAACTTGGTATGTCAAGGAAGTTACTGGGTTCATCCATTATTAGGATGTTATATCTACCCATGAGCATTTTAGCAAGCAACAATTTTATAATTTCTCCACCGCTTAAAACAGATAAACTTTTTCCAATATCGTTCTGTTTGAACCCCATAGATGCTAGCACTGAACGAATTTCTGATATATTGTAGTCACAATCCTTCTGCATAAACTCCATAACATTCTGATTACTGTTGTACTTGTAACCATTCTGTGCAAAGTAACCTATTTTTGCCTTAGGCGAAATAGAAATTCCTTCTTCATGGTTTAAGATCATTGGATTAAAGTTGTTTTTCCGATTCCATTACCACCAGTTAACGCCACTTTTGCTCCTAACGGAATTTGAAAAGATGCATTTTCAAACAGAGCCTTATCCCCAAATACTTTATTAATTTCTGCACCGACTATAGGGTATGGATTATGGAGCTCCAATGCTTTACTTTGCCTGAAACGAATTCTGCGAATGCCTTCCGGAGCTTCTACTTTTCCTAAGGCCGCAATCCTGTGCTCTAGGGTTTTAGCAGCATTATACATCTTTTTTTCCTTACTTCCTATTGATTTTTGATGAGCTAAACGCCCTCCGTCTTCAGTACTTTTTTTCTTTGAAGAACCTTTTGCCTTCTGTTCTATTTTACGAGCCTGTTTTCGCTTTTCCTCCGCAGCCCTTTCCAATCGGGCACGTTCCGCAATAAATTGTTCGTATTCTGCAGCTTGGCTCTTACGTTCTTCCTCTTTCTGACGAAGATAATCAGAATAGTTTCCCCAATACTCAGTGATTTTGCCATCTTTCAGTTCCCATATTTTATCTACTATTTCATCAAGAAAATAGCGGTCATGGCTAATAACTAACAGTGCACCTGTAAAATATTTTAGCTGTCCTATTAGAAAATCAATTCCTTCACGGTCTAAATGGCTCGTAGGTTCATCCGCTAAAATACCATGAACCTGTGCCGATAAGGCCTGTGCTATTTTAAGCCTTGTTTCTTCACCACCGCTCATAGTCTGTATATTTAATTGCTCAACACCTAGCTTGCCTACAAGTGCAAAATCTTTTTCCTCCTGCAGAGTTACTTCGTCCAACTGGGGAATATAGGCAAGTTCACCCAGACGATTCATTTTACATCCTGGGGGAGTTAATTCTCCTAAAAGTACCCTGAGTAAAGTGCTTTTTCCAGCACCATTTGCTCCTACTAAACCAATACGGTCATAATCATATACTTCTAATTCATTTATATCTAAAACATCGCGTCCTTTGAATTCCACACGAATGTCTTTTGCTTTTAATATTAATTCCATAACATTTCCTCCTGTCTATAATCGCATGCTTTCATTTGCTTGTATGCAGGGAAAACCCTGCGATTTTAGCAGGAAGAGTTACATGAAAATAAGATACATAAATATTCCTCCAATATTGTTTATTTTAAATCTAATTTTCTAACCTCAGTTATCATTTGGCAAACTATAGCAATGCCAATAATTAAAAATACCTGATAGTAAAAACCAATGATTTACACCGATTTTATCAGCAAAGAATCCAGAAAGAATTAACCCAATTGGCATAGCAAGTGACATGATACTTCCGATCAAAGAAAATACACGTCCTAAATATTCAGGCTTAATTTTCTCCTGAAAAAGAGCTGTTTGCACACCGCTATAAAATGGCACCGAAAGCCCCATTATTGCACAGCAAACTACGAATATTACAAATCCATTTGGAGGAAGTATTCCCGAAACGGCTAAACTGGTCCCCATTATAAAAAATGAACTTGTTATTAGTAATACATGCTTTTCGAAGCCCCCTAATCTTCCTAATAATAAGCCTCCTGCTAGCATCCCAAATGCAAAGGAAATTTCCGTAATAGAAATATGCACAGGCGTTCCATTAAAGTGTTCCATGCTTATTAAAGGAAATAGTGCATTGATTGGCATATAAACAAAAGTATATAGTGTTCCTAAGAGTAATAAGGCAAACAATCCTTTGTTTTGTCTCAGAACCACAACTCCTTCTTTCATCTCCCTTATGAAATTTGGTTCTAAACTTTGCACTTGATTACCCAGCTTAGGTATACGTACAATTGCTACCGTAATAGATGCAATCACAGCACCCAATACGTCGATGGCAATAATAGCATTTAAATCCCAAACGGAGTATAAGAGTGCTGCAACTGCCGGACTAACAATATAGCTTATAGACTGCAAAGACTGACTATAGCCTGCGCATTTCGTTAGCTGTTCTTCTGGTACTAAAAGTGGTGTAACCGCATTGAGTGCTGGGGTATGAAAAGCTGTTCCAATGCTACGGATAAACAATACTATCATAATCATCCAGACAGGTAGCTCCATACAGAATGCAACAATAGCAAGCACTGCACCAGCTGCTGCGATAATTAAATCGGCACCAATCATTATCTTCTTCCTATCATGACGATCCACTAGCACACCAATGGCAGGTCCCAAAATCGCATAGGGTAAAAAACCTACTAATGAAGCCATAGACAAGACCATCGCAGATCCTGTTTTTTCTGTAAGGTAAAAAATAATCGCCATTTGCAGGATGGCACTAGTGATTAATGATACTGCTTGCCCTGCCCATATTGCATAAAATTTTCGTTTCCAATTGTTGTATTTTTCCATTTATATTATCTCCTGCATATTATTTTGCTTGAATTTCTATTTTGAATAGCATTCTAGGCAATAAAAAAATGCAGGCCAAACCCCACAATGTGGCTTTTGGTCTGCATACATACAATTTGGAAACATTCATATTAAAGACATAGTTAAATAAAGGTATAGTTAAATAACCAATATCCTCACCGTAACTAATGAATGCTCAATATCGTATAAATAAGCACAACAAAAAAGCCTATCATCGGGTATAGATTCTGCTTTTTTATTGCCAGCTTATCTTAAACGCATTGAGGCTGTCATAGTTTCGGTTCCTCCTACATCTTTGTTTATATCAATTTATAGTATAACACAACAAGATGATATGTTCAATATAAAAGTTATGGAATGAGACTCATACTTCCAATTCGATGCCAGATTTAAAGGATATGACGAAGTTTTCTTCATAGACTGTAACGCTCTGGATTATCTTCCTTAGTAGCAAGCGATTAGCTTTCACAAAATCTTCTGTTTGTAGTTTTAAAAATTCATCAGGATTTTCTAACTCAACCTCAAAATATTTCATTTTACATTCCCTCATTTCATTTATTGATAAATTGAGTTTGCAAAAAAGAGTGGACAATTTTTGTCTACTCTTAACCTTTAAAATAGTTTTTTTTAATCGATTTGAAGTTGCCTAAATTATTACTTATTCGGTAAAATGAAGTATTGCTTTCAACAGATTTCCTTCAACTACACTTCACTTGATTCAAACAAGGTGGGTACATTTCTATTCCCACAAACTCCTTGTCAATGGAAACAAACACGTACCCACAGGGTAAATGGAAATAGAAACTGATAATTTCTAGCTATCACTTCTACTCATTCCAAAAATTTTCTCACTCTGATACTTACCCACCATAAAGCAAAAAGCCTTGCAATCAAGGCTTTCATTATCCCTTTCGTTCAAAGGTTTCTAAGCTTTTACGAGCAGAGCGACACACTCAGCGGTTCGCTATCTCCGTTCTGTCTGCGTGCTAGCACTTGTCAATCACGGACAGCTATCGCATGGGCGGAAGTAAATGCTAATCTTCGTCGTTTTTACTCCTTGACTAGCAAACTTACCGCCTCAACGTGATGCGTTTGAGGAAAAAGATCAACCGGCTGTACTTTATTCAACTCGTATCCCAATTCTCGGTAGAGTTTGATATCACGCGCCATGGTTGCGACATTACAAGAGATATAGGCGATGCGGTCAGCTCCTGTTTGGCTACTTGCCTTGATAAAGCTTTCTGTGAGTCCTTTTCTTGGTGGGTCCACTAGGATAAGGCTTGGTTGAATTCCATCTTTAAGCCAATTTTTCATGGCATTTTCGGCTGTATCACAGACATAGTGGGCGTTTGAAATATTGTTTAATTGGGCATTCTTCTTGCTATTCTCAACCGCTTCTGGAATTACTTCAACACCATAGACCTCCTTGACATGTTTCGCAACAGAGAGGCCAATTGTTCCAATACCAGAATAAGCATCGATAACCACATCATCTTCTTTTAATTCAGCAAAGTCAATAGCTGTTTGGTAGAGCTTCTCTGCCATTTCAGTATTGACTTGGTAAAATGCTGGTCCAGCGATTTGGTAGTTAGTTCCCAACATTTGGTCGGTAATATAGTCTTGACCATAAAGCGTACGCCATTCCTTGCCAAAAATCGCATTGGTGTTTTGGTCGTTGACATTTTGCATAACAGACGTGATGTCTGGGAACTGCTTGATTAATTGTTCAATTAATTGGTCAACACGAAAAACTTTGGGACGAGTTGTAACCAAAATAACCATGATTTGTCCTGAATAGTGCCCACGACGCACCACAAGGTTTCGAATCAAGCCAGCTTGTTCCTTTTCATCATAAGGTTTCAAATCATAACGACGGAGCAAGTCTCGTAGGGCTACTACTACCTCATCAATCACAGGATCCTGGATAAAGAAATCTTCCAAAGGCATGAGATCGTGGGAATTCTTACGGAAAAATCCTGTTTCCAAGACACCATTCACTCGACGAACAGGCACCTGCGCCTTATTGCGGTACTTGACTGGATTTTTCATACCCAAAGTTTCAGCAACCTCTATATCATCAATTCCAGCAATCTTGTAGAGACTGTCTTTGACTTGCTTGGTTTTAAATTTGAGTTGTTCTGGATAGGCAAGATGACCTAAATCCGCGATTCCTGAACGCAAGTAAGCCAAATCTAGATCTTGATTACGATGTGGTGACTGGACAAGGTATTCTTCCACTTTCCCAAAACCAATCTTTTTATTAACCTTGAGAACTCGCATGAGAATTTTTTCACTCGGTAATGCATTCTCAACAAAAAATACCAAGCCATCTACCTTGGCAACTCCTGCCCCTTCATGGGTCAAGTCAACAATTTCAACTTCTACAATATCATTTTTCTTTAACATTCTCTTCATCTTTCTATTGGCCGACAAAAAAGACGGCAACGTTACGGTTACCATCTATTATACCATGAAATTTCTTAAGAACCAAAACTCTTGAAGAAGTTGACAATGGCTTGCCAGAGGGAGCTTAAGAAGTTACCACCGTCCTCTAGCGCCTTATCAGCATCAAAGTTAAGGTTGATATTTTTAAAACTGTCGCCAGCTTGTGAAACAATACTTTGTTTAAGGTCATTCAAGGTTTTAGTGAAGTCTGCATTGCTGAGGATATCACTCTTTGAGAGATTCAAAGCAAAATTGATGATGATATTGATCTGGTTTCCTGTTATAACCTGATCAAGTTTGTAATTTTTTAAGGTATCTTCAACGATTTTGCGGACATCTTCCTCTGTCAGATTTCCCTTACTTTCTTTAGCTTTGGCAAGTCCTGACTTGATATCGGCTAGGGCAACGTTTAATTTATTAGCATCATAGCCAGTTTTGTCCTTGTTTTCAGCATTGATATCTGACAAAGCCTTCAACTCTTCTTGAGCCAAATCTTTATTGGCTTGTGGCACCTTGGCTCCATTAGCTTCTAGCGAATAATAAATCCCTGCTAAAGCACTTTCTCCTGTAACTGGAATAGGGGCTGCTACAGTGATTTTGGCGTGTTCCACACCCAAAGTTACGGCCGCATTGCGGTACATATCCTGAGTCACCTTAGTGATGTTTTCTGGTGTTTCAATCTTGACCTCAAGTGGCGATTTGTCCCCTAGCTTTTGAATCTTGGCTGATGAATACAATTGTAAGCTAGGGTCATTGGCCACATTCATAATCTTAGAATAGACATCAGGTGTCATGGTCTTGAGTTCTTTGGTGTCTGTTGAGGCATTGTAGCCTAGTTTTTTAAGGGTTTGATTTTTTTGGTCTTCAGACAATGATGAACCTAGGACATATTCAGGTTGGACGTAGGTTTCATCGATAACTTTTTGAACATCTGTTGCTGCATGGACACTATTCATAGCTGTTACTGCCCACAAGACCGCAACACTGGACAGAAAGAGTTTCTTTCTCATAGGGAATTTCCTCCTTTACCTTTCTAGAGTAATATATCTATCTTAAAGAAAACTTATAACAAAAACATCTGGACTAACCAGATGTCGAAAAGAGAGTGAAACATTTGATAATGTAAAGGTTAAGTTGCACCTGTCTAGAATAATAATAGTTTCCTCCATTTACATAGAGTTCGGCACCGTGAAAAACGGAAATGGGGTGAATATAACTATAAGTCTTTCCAGTGGTATTACCAAGCAAGGGAGCAACAGTATCACGAGAGTACTGTTTGGCCAGAGCCAAGGTATTTTCCTTGCCATTTTGGGCGATAAAATCGATATAGGCAGGTCCAAAATTATAGGCTTGAACAGCGGTCCAGACATCAACCCCCTGCTTCTGGGCTAGATAGAGATTGTCTGTCAGAGTTTGAACGCCTTGCCGAATGCTAGAAGCATTATCATTGATGGTGTTGGTGGAACCACTTGCAGACTCACTAGACTGCATAACATCGCCTTCTTTTCCTTTTGTCTCAGTATAAATCATAGCGAGCACAAGCTCTTCGTTTGCTGGGGTGTCTTTTTCACTCAAGATTTCTCGCACCATGGGTTGATAGGTCATGACTTGCTTGACATCTTGGTGAACGCGGTAAGCTTTATAGCCAGCAAAAAGGAAGACTGCTAGTACAAGCACTCTTCGAATTCGTTTAAACATTATTTACTTTGGATATCCTCGATATTTTTGATTAAGATAGAGTAGGTTCCATTGTCGTTTTGGATAAATTCAACAGACTCAGCGTCTTGATAAACATTATTGGGAACGATGAGCTCAATTCCATTTGACAAGGAAAGTTTTTGGTTTTCAAATTTTTTTAAGCTGACGACTGGCATCAATTTCATCAAATTGAACTGGTTCTGGTACGGCTTCTTTGACTTGGTCAATAAAGCTCAAACGAGCCGTCAGGTTGTTATCAAAAAGGTCGTTAGCCAATTTTTCAGGCGACAATTCATTGCTTTCTTCTAGGTTGTTGAAAATCGCTGATTTGACCTTAGATTGAAATTGAAAATCATCTGTGTTAAAAGTCTCAGCAATTCTCTGGGCTGTTTTTTCCAGTTCCTTGATAGATTTCTTGGGTGAAATTTTAGGGGCGACAGCAAGAAGATTATCTGAAAAATAGTTTAAAAAAGTCCCATTGTACTTGATTCGTTTTTCAATCAGATGGTACTTGCGACTCTGAAGATTGACCACCAAGGCCTCATCAGCCCCTGTTCCAAATCCAGGCAGGTTATTCTGAGTCAGCTTGATTGGATTATCAACTTCTCCTCCGAGGTGAGTCAGGGTCTCACGCAGGGCAATTCGCAAGAAAGCGAAATGTTCTACACCTTCTTTAGAAAATTGCACAAAAATCAAGTCATTAGTTTTGAGATTTTCAGAAATACTGAACTCTTCTTTCCAGAGATTAGCCAATGTTACTGATGTCTCCAACAAATCGTCTGTGATGTGATTGAAGAAGGGATTTTCTTCTTCGAAAATCCCAGTCTTGGCTTCATCTGAATACACACGTTCAATTTTCTTGCGTAGGTATTCTTCGATTTTTGGAGTAATATTGAGAAACTTATCCGCTAGGAACAGCTCGGTATCGTCCGGACTGAACTGATGGATAATGGCTTTCTTAATATAAATGTCCATAAAATTTTTAGTCCTCGTATAATGGGAAGGCATCTGTCAATTCTTTGACTGCACTTCTCACTTCTTCTAAGACAGCCTCATTTTCTGCATTTTTAAGGGTTTTAATGATGAGTTCAGCCACTTTGCGACTCTCTTCTTCACCAAATCCACGTGCAGTAATAGCTGCTGCTCCGATACGAATTCCACTTGTCTTGAATGGTGACAAGGTTTCGTAAGGGATTGAATTTTTATTTAGGGTAATATTGACCTCATCCAGCAAGTTTTGAGCAACTTTTCCGTTTTCTACAACCTTGGTTACATCCACTAGGAAGAGGTGGTTTTCAGTTCCACCAGAAATGATACGGAAATCAGGGTCTTGCAAGAAGACATCTGCCATAGCCTTGCTGTTTTTGATAACATTAGTAGCATATTCCTTGAAGGCTGGATCCAAAACTTCTTTGAAGGAAACTGCCTTAGCTGCAACAACATGCTCCAAAGGACCGCCCTGGATACCCGGGAAAATTGCTGAGTTAATTTTCTTGGCAAGTTCTTCGTCATTAGTCAAAATCAAACCACCACGTGGTCCACGAAGGGTTTTGTGGGTCGTTGTTGTAGTGATATGAGCGTATGGTACTGGACTTGGGTGAAGACCAGCTGCCACCAAACCAGCGATATGAGCCATGTCCACCATGAGCTTAGCACCAACAGCATCCGCAATTTCACGGAATTTTGAAAAGTCGATAATTTGAGAATAGGCTGATGCACCTGCTACAATCAGTTTTGGTTTTACTTCTTGGGCTTGTTTCAAAATAGCGTCAAAGTCCAAGAGTTCGGTTTCAGGATCCACACTATAAGAAACAAAGTTGTAGGTTTGACCAGAGAAGCTAACAGGAGCCCCATGAGTCAAGTGACCACCTGCAGCCAAATCCATTCCCATAACCGTATCACCTGGTTCAATTAAGGCCATATAAGCTGCACAGTTGGCTTGGCTTCCTGAGTGTGGTTGGACATTGGCAAATTTAGCGCCGAAAATTTCTTTTGCACGTTCAATAGCTAGACTTTCTACCACGTCTACCACATCTGTTCCACCATAATAACGGTGGCCTGGGTAGCCTTCGGCGTATTTATTCGTCAAGATAGACCCTTGAGCTGCCATAACAGCCTTGGAAACCACGTTTTCCGAAGCAATCAACTCAATGTTGTTTTGTTGGCGTTCTTCTTCTTTGGCAATAGCATTCCAGAGATCAGCATCATATGCTTTAAAATCATCTTTGTCAAAAATCATAGGTCTTCTCCTTTATAGTGTGACTGGTCCTTTAGTTTAAGAAAATAAACTAAAGGATGCGAATAAACCGTTTCTGCACTTTATCACAAGTATATCCAACTTTTTCATAAAATGCATGAGCTCCCAGACGATGGTCGGCAGAGTTTAAGCGGATAAACCCATAGCCACGTCTTTTTGCTTCTTGCTCCAACCCTTGCAGTAAGCTTTTACCAATACCTTGACCTTGCGATTGAGGTGAAACTGCTAAGGCTAAAATATTAAATCCTGCTTTGGAATAAAGGGATTCGTAAACCTCAGCGTGGACATATCCAAGTAAGACATGACTGGCTACATCCTCATAGCCAAGTAGGAAATGATGTGAATCCTGAGACAGTCTAGCTAGTTGGCTAGCTGTTTCCTCTGGACTAAACGAATAGCCCAAAGCTTCTTGGTTGATGTCACATATAGCTTTCACATCTGTTTCTTGTAAATCTCTTAGCATCTCATTCCTCCTCAAAAGAAATCTCTGGCAACTGTGCAAGAATATCCTCTCGCTTAATGGCCCCTTGGCGTAAGATTTTCACCTTGTCTCCAGACAAGTCCAAAATAGTTGAATCCTGTCCAGTTAGAAAAGCATCGTCTTCTAGACCCAGAACCTCTTGGTCAAAATCCTCTAGAATTTGATTAAAGGTCACTCCACTTTCCTGACCTGAGATATTGGCAGACGGCCCAATCAAGGGACCTGTCTCTCGAATCAAATCAAGTGTAATGGAGTGACTAGGCATCCGAAATCCAACAGTTGCAAGACCAGAGTTAACCCAATAGGGAACTCTGTCATTGGCTTCAAGAATAATGGTCAAGGGACCTGGTAAAAAGGTCTCGACAAGTTTTTGTAGATAAGCTGGCTGATTCTTTGAAAAGTGCAAGATGTCCTCTAGAGAGGCGATATTGAGATTGAGCGCCTTATCTCTCGGACGACGTTTGAGCTGGTATACACGGTCCACTGCTTTTTCGTCTAGAGCTTTGGCAAAAAGACCGTAAACAGTCTCTGTAGGCAGAACGACGGCTCCACCATTTTTCAACTCTTGTCTAATCTTGTTTATCATCAACGACAACCATCCTATCTTGACCAAACTGGTCCTTAAGTGTACGAACTCTTTTTTCAGGAAGATGTTTCTTAAAAAGTTCAGGAACACTTTGACCTTGCTTGTATCCAATTTCAAGGTAAATCTTACCACCATCTTTGAGATAGTCTTTTGCATCTTCCGCAATTTTACGGTAAATTGCTAGGCCATCCTCATCTGCAAAGAGAGCTAGATGAGGCTCCGAATGCAAGACATTCAAGCCGACCTCTGACTCATCTTCACGAGAGATATAGGGTGGATTGGAAACAATTATATCATATTTTTCAGAAATTTCTGTAAAACAGTCAGATTTTTTTAAAAATATTTGAAGATTTTGATTTTTAGCATTTTCATTAGCTACATCTAAAGCATCTTGGGAAATATCTGCTGCTGTCACTGACCAATCTGGTCTGTTTTTTGCTAAGGCGAGAGCAATAGCTCCACTACCTGTTCCAATATCCAGAACTGAAAGATTCGTCTCAGGATTTTCAGCCAGTATAAGCTCCACCAACTCCTCAGTCTCTGGACGAGGAATCAAAACACGCTCATCAACTGTTAACTGCATTCCATAAAAATCTGCCTGTCCAATGATGTACTGTGCCGGTTTATGAGTTGCTAACTGTTGGAAAATTCCTTTTACAAATACTTCTTCCTCTTCCGTCACTTCCTGATGGAGGGCAAAAACAAAGTCCGTAAAGATAGATTTTTCAGGCTACGATAGACAAAAGAGAGGCTTTCAGCTTCCTCTCCTTGTTTTATCAACTCTTCTTCAAAATCTGAAAATAATTGAGCTAATTTCATTATTTGTTTAATTCTTCTAATTTTTGTGTTTGGTCATAGAGCACCAAGGCGTCCACAACTTCGTCCAATTTACCAGACAAAATAGTATCTAGTTTTTGGAGAGTCAAGCCAATACGGTGGTCTGTTACACGGTTTTGTGGGAAATTATAAGTACGAATACGTTCTGAACGGTCCCCAGTACCGATTGTCGACTTACGCTCAGCATCTTGTTCATCTTGTGCAATCTGAGCAAAGTGGTCAGCAACACGCGCACGGATGATTTTCATGGCTTTCTCACGGTTCTTCTGCTGAGTACGTTCTTCCTGCATCTCAACCTTGATATTGGTTGGCAAGTGAACAATACGAACGGCAGTCGCAACCTTATTGACGTTCTGTCCACCAGCACCAGAGGCGTGATAGATGTCGACACGAAGGTCTTTTGGATCAATATCGTATTCTACTTCTTCGACTTCAGGCATGACAAGAACTGTTGCTGTCGAAGTATGAACACGGCCTTGGCTTTCTGTCACAGGAACACGTTGCACACGATGAGCACCAGATTCGTACTTGAGTTTAGAGTAAACAGATTGACCCGAAACCATGGCAACCACTTCTTTAAAACCACCGACACCATTCATAGAAGCCTCCATGACTTCAAAGCGCCAGCCTTGAGCTTCAGCATACTTTTGGTACATGGTTAGCAAATCTCCAGCGAAAAGTGCTGCTTCGTCTCCACCAGCAGCGCCACGGATTTCAAGGATGATATTCTTGTCATCGTTTGGATCCTTTGGAAGGAGCAAGATTTTCAGTTTTTCTTCGTATTCTTCTTTTTCAGCCTTAGCATCTTTGAGTTCTTGCTTGGCCATTTCTTCCAAGTCAGCATCTCCACCTGATTCCTTAATCATCTCTTCAGCATCGACGATGTTTTGAAGGACTTGCTTATACTCACGGTAGGCTGTTACCGTATCACGAGATGAAGCTTCCTCTTTTGAAAGCTCCATGAAACGCTTAGTGTCAGAGACCACATCTGGGTCACTCAGCAATTCTCCTAATTCTTCATAACGGTCTTCTACAGCTTGTAGTTGATCATAGATGTTCATTTTTCTTCATTCTCCTTATTGATTTCAGGGGCAAAATAATGTTTACGGCAAACTGAGATATAGGTTTCATTACCACCAATCTGGATCTGCTCTCCATCATAAACGGGCAATCCATCCTGTGTACGCAACACCATAGTCGCCTTTTTCTTGCAATATTGACAAATGGTTTTGATTTCGTCAATCTTATCTGCTAAAAGCAAGAGATACTTGGAACCTTCGAACAATTCATTACGAAAGTCATTTTTTAAACCAAATGCCATAACAGGTATATCTAACTCGTCCACAACACGAGCTAGGTCATAAACATGATGACGTTTGAGAAACTGGGCTTCATCGACCAAAACACAGTATGGTTTCTCAGGTAAATCTCGGATAAATCCAAAGATATCCATTGACTCCTCAATCGCAATGGCAGGGCGTTTCATGCCAATTCGACTCGATACATAGCCAACACCGTCACGCGTATCCAGAGCTGAAGTCATAATCACAACACCTTTTCCTTGCTCCTCATAGTTATAGGCCACCTTGAGAATCTCAATCGTCTTACCAGAGTTCATGGTCCCATAACGATAATACAACTGTGCCATGTTTCTTGCTTCACGTCCATTTCTAAATTTTTGCTACATTCTAGTATATCATAATTTTCTTAAGCTTTAAACGGCAAAATGTGGTAAAATAGAAGAAATCAAAAACTAGTGGAGGAAGCTATTATGCCGTTTGTACGCATCGATTTATTTGAAGGACGCACGCTCGAGCAAAAGAAAGCTCTTGCTAAGGAAGTAACAGAAGCTGTTGTTCGCAACACAGGAGCACCTCAGTCTGCTGTCCATGTCATCATCAACGACATACCAGAAGGAACCTACTTCCCACAAGGGGAAATGCGCACCAAATAAGCTAGCTTAAGCAGAAATGCTTAGGCTTTTTCAATCTCCAAGTAGCATCCATTGAAGAAATAGTTCAAATTTGTTACAATTTGAAAAGAGACTTGGAAAAATTTCCAATAAAAGAGCTATTTATTAAAGGAAACATTATGATTACACGTGAATTTGATACCATCGCTGCTATCTCTACTCCACTAGGTGAAGGGGCTATTGGTATTGTCCGCCTGAGCGGAACAGAAAGTTTTGCTATTGCGCAAAAGATTTTTAAAGGAAAAGACTTGAGTCAGGTTGCTAGCCATACCCTTAACTACGGTCACATCGTTGACCCTCATACAGGAAAAGTCATGGACGAGGTTATGGTTGGAGCTATGAAGTCTCCAAAGACCTTCACTCGTGAGGATATTATCGAGATTAACACTCACGGTGGGATTGCGGTGACCAATGAAATTCTCCAACTAGCAATCCGTGAAGGAGCTCGGTTGGCAGAACCTGGTGAATTTACCAAACGCGCCTTTCTAAACGGTCGTGTGGATTTGACACAGGCTGAGGCAGTGATGGACATCATCCGCGCCAAGACTGACAAGGCCATGAACATTGCGGTCAAACAACTCGATGGTTCCCTTTCTGATCTTATCAATAATACCCGTCAAGAAATCCTTAACACACTTGCCCAAGTCGAGGTTAATATTGATTATCCTGAGTATGACGATGTTGAGGAAGCGACTACTGCTGTTGTCCGTGAGAAGACTATGGAGTTTGAGCAATTGCTAACCAATCTCCTTAGAACAGCCCGTCGCGGCAAAATCCTTCGTGAAGGAATTTCCACTGCCATCATCGGCCGTCCTAACGTTGGGAAATCAAGCCTTCTCAACAACCTCTTACGTGAGGACAAGGCTATCGTTACAGACATTGCTGGTACGACACGTGATGTCATTGAAGAATACGTCAACATCAACGGTGTCCCTCTCAAACTGATTGATACAGCTGGTATCCGTGAAACAGATGACATCGTGGAACAAATCGGTGTCAAGCGTTCGAAAAAAGCCCTCAAGGAAGCTGACCTAGTTCTACTAGTGCTAAACGCTAGCGAGCCCTTAACCGCCCAAGACCGACAACTCCTAGAAATCAGTCAGGAGACTAATCGCATTATTCTTCTTAACAAAACCGACCTGCCTGAAGCGATTGAAACTTCGGAACTTCCAGAAGATGTCATCCGTATTTCAGTTCTTAAAAACCAAAACATTGATAAGATTGAAGAACGCATTAATGACCTCTTCTTTGAAAATGCTGGTCTAGTCGAGCAAGATGCAACCTACTTGTCAAATGCCCGTCACATTTCCTTGATTGAGAAGGCTGTTGAAAGCCTACAAGCTGTTAATGAAGGTCTTGAACTGGGGATGCCTGTTGATTTGCTTCAAGTTGATTTGACTCGTACTTGGGAAATACTCGGTGAAATCACAGGTGATGCGGCTCCTGATGAACTCATCACCCAACTCTTTAGCCAATTCTGTTTAGGAAATAAGAAATCCATGATCGTTCAATCGGTCATGGATTTTATTGTCTTTATTAATAATCTGGTCTCAAGACACCTGTTACAGTGGCCTTAGTTGCTTCGTAGTCGCCATCTACGACAACCTTGATAATGCGTTTGGCATCTTCTTCTGGTGCTGGAACTAGAGGTAGACGAGTTGGTCCAGCTTCAAATCCCATATAGTTAAGAACGGCCTTGACTGGAGCAGGACTTGGGTAAGAGAAGAGAGCATTAACCTTAGGAATGAATTTACGTTGAATAGCTGCTGCTTTCTTCATATCGCTTTCTTCAATGGCCATAAACATCTCGTGCATTTCATCCCCATTTGTATGAGAGGCAACAGAAATAACCCCATCCGCACCAAGGTTCATGGCATGGAAAGCATCTCCATCCTCACCAGTATAAATCAAAAACTCTTCTGGTCTGTGTTCAATCAAATAAGCCATATTTGCCAAGCTCGTACATTCTTTGACACCGATAATATTTGGATGGTCAGCCAAACGAAGCATGGTTTCTGGAGTTAGTTCAACAACCACACGCCCAGGAATGTTATAGATAATAATTGGTAGGTCAGAAGCATCTGCAATGGCCTTAAAGTGCTGATACATGCCTTCCTGAGAAGGTTTGTTGTAGTAAGGAACAATAGCAAGCCCAGCTGCGAAACCACCAAATTCTGCTACTTCTTTGACAAACTCGATAGAGTCACGCGTATCATTGGTACCCACACCCGCAATCAAAGGAACACGTCCATTGACAATCTTTTGAACTGCCGCAAAGAGTTCCAACTCCTCATCGTGGGTTAAAGTTGGACTCTCAGCAGTTGTCCCTGCGAGAAGAATTCCATCCGTATGATGGGCCAACAAATGCTCAATCAAGGCTGGAATAGCATCAAAGTTGATAGAACCATCCTCGTGGAAAGGGGTAATGAAGGCTGTGATGATTTTACACTCTTTTAAATCTTGATAAGACATGAGAAACACCTCTCTATTTCAAAGAAGGAGTTCTTCTGAACTCCTAAACAATATGACTATTTTAATTCAAATTTCAATTCAGCTGTTGGACGAACCAAGCCACGTTCATGAAGAGTTTCTGCAATCTGAACTGAGTTCCAAGCAGCACCTTTGAGAAGGTTATCTGAAACAACCCACATGTGAATTCCTTTTTCTGCATCCAAGTCTTTACGGATACGACCAACAAAGGTATCACGTGAACCCACTGCATTGATGGCTTGAGGATAGATTTGATGAGCCACATCATCTTCAAGAACAGCACCTGGGAAGGCTGCGATAGCTGCTTTCACTTCTTCGATTGGAGCCACTTCTTTTGTTTCGATATAAACTGACTCAGAGTGGGCTGACAAAACAGGAATACGGACGCATGTTGCAGATACTGCAATACTATCATCTTCCATGATTTTTTTCGTTTCTTTAGTCATCTTCATCTCTTCGTAAGTGTAATCATTATCAGTGAAGACATCAATTTGTGGAAGAGCGTTGAAGGCGATAGGATAGTGTTTCTTGTCACCACCTGAAGGCAAGATTTCCGCATGCAAATCACGTGGTTTCACTCCATCATTTAAAACTTCACGAAGTTCACGTTGTGTCTCAAGAATTGCTCCCATACCAGCACCTGAAACGGCTTGGTAAGTTGAAACAATGATACGGTCCAATCCCCATTTTTGGCGAACTGGCTCAAGAGCCACCATCATTTGGATTGTTGAACAGTTAGGGCAGGCAATGATACCATTGTGAGCATCAAGTGCGTGAGCATTGACCTCTGGAACAACCAAAGGAACATCTGGATTTTGACGGAAGTAAGATGTATTATCTACTACTACCGCGCCAGCCTTCACTGCGTATGGTGCATACTTAGCTGATGTAGAACCACCTGCTGAAAAGAGAGCAATATCAACTCCTTCAAAAGCTGTTTCAGTCGTTTCTTCAATCGTAATATCTTGATCTTTAAATTTCAAAGTCTTGCCTGCTGAACGTGCAGAAGCAAGTAAACGAATTTTATCGATTGGAAGTGTTGATTCTTCCAACATTTTTATCATCTGAGCTCCGACAGCACCTGTCGCGCCGACTACAGCAACTGTATATCCCATAAATAACCTCTTTCGGAATTTTCTAAAAATTTCTATAATAGATGTATTATACTACTTTTTCCATGAATTGCAAAGCTTTTTCATCATTTTTTGGAAAATAAAAATCCCCAGTCGCTAGACAAGGGACTAAGAGGCATCTTCATGTGATGAGCAGGTTCACACAACTCATCAAGGTCCGCTCCTGCGTTATGACCTCCTTATGCTCAATAGTAGTCCGAAGACTACCTATCGACTCATCGCATCTTCTATTCTACTAAAGAGAAGCACTTTTGTCAACAAACGAAACTCTTTATACTCTTCGAAAATCTCTTCAAACTTCGTCAGCGTCACCTTACCGTATGTATGGTTACTGACTTCGTCAGTTTCATCTACAACCTCAAAGCAGTGCTTTGAGCAATCTGCGGCTAGCTTCCTAGTTTGCTCTTTGATTTTCATTAAGTATTAATTTCATTTACACAGGTACATAAGAAATATCTTTGAAAAATTTGGGGCAGATTTGGGGCAGACATAACAAAAACCCTTGTAAATCAAGGGCTTTTTCTGTCTATTTCATGCTAATTGCCGGGATTGAACCGGCGACCTCATCCTTACCATGGATGCGCTCTGCCAACTGAGCTAAATCAGCTTACTTAAGAAGTATACTATAGTTAGAAAAACTTGTCAAGTTTCCTTAGAAATTTTCCATAAGAAAAAGCCAGGTAAGAGCCACCTAGCTTCTCTTCGTCTATTTGCTTAAATCAATTCGACGACCAATTTTACCAATGATAATCGCACCAATAATTAATGAGGCAAATTCACCAATCCCTGTTGTGAACCAAGTAAGGAAAAATGGTAATTGCGCTACGATATTCAACTCTGCAGCGATAGTAAACATGGAAATTGAAAAGAGGATTGAAAAGAAGAAATGATCTTTTCGAATTAATCCATTAAAGAGGTAATCTTTGCTGTATTTTGCAAAAAGCCAAACACCTAGACTAAGGAATACTAGAGTTGATCCACCACCAACAAAGACATCTAGCAGTCCGAAGCTAAAGAAATTAGCAATCATACAACCGATAGTAACTCCGATAATGTACTTTGGATTGTAAAAAGCCATAAAGTTCATCATTTCTGAAATACGGAACTGATAAGCACCGTAGCTAATGGCATTTAGGGGTGGTGTGACAGTTAAAACGACATAGATAGCAGCAACGATTGCAATATCTGCAACATCACGAATAGTTAATTTTTTTCATCTTTTCTCCTTTGGCGGTTGCCCGCGTGTAATATGCTTGGTGAAAGAAGCTAAGCACCAAGGGTTGATTCAATCAACCTTACTAGTATAGCACAATAACTTGCTTTATGCTATACTAAAAGTATGAAAAAACGCATTCAAAGTCTCTTCGAGAATGAGCTCTTAGCCTATCTCTTTTTTGGTGTAGCAACTACTCTTGTCTCCATTCTATCCCGATTAGTCATTTATCAATTAACCCATAAAGAACTGCTTGCTACTGGACTAGCAAATAGTATCGGTATCCTCTTTGCCTTTTTTACAATGATAGACTTGTATTTTAAGCAAGTTAGGCAGAATTGGCCAAGCCGTTTAGTAAAATTTACTCTAGCACGTCTTTCTACTTTTCTTTTAGACATGTTTTTAGCTTTTCTCTTTGTAACTCAGTTTCCTAATATTATCGGGCAATTTGTAAATTATAATATTAATAAGGTGAATAGTATTGAAACAGTTATTGCACAATTCTTAATAATTATCCTCAATTTACATTTTTTAGTAAGGTATTTTATTTTTAAAAAATAAGAAAAAAAATTTTAAAGCATATTGCTTGCAAGAACTTCTTAATTAATATATAATTTAAAGAGCAAGAATTTTTTTGAAAGGAAAATTAATAGAAAATTGAAGA
>CAKMOM010000025.1:0-36382 GCA_927910965.1 uncultured Streptococcus sp. | reverse complement strand
TGTTCTTCTCCTTTTTCTAGTCTTATTTTATCATATAAGTTAGGAGAGCTCAAATCAATTTAGAAGTGAATATCATAAAAAGGAGGGTTAGTCCATTCCCTCCTTTTGTGTTTTTATAAGTTGTTTCTATAGAAAGCTTACATCATGCCGCCCATCATGCTTGGATCCATGGCTGGAGCTGGGGAGACTGGTTCTGGTTTATTAGCTACGACAGCTTCCGTAGTCAAAATCAAGCTAGCTACAGAGGCTGCATTTTGTAGGGCTGAACGACTAACTTTAACTGGGTCGATGATACCTTGATCAATCATGTTGACCCACTCGCCAGTTGCTGCGTTGAAGCCTGTACCAAGCTCAGCATTTTTCAAACGATCGATAACGATTGAACCTTCAAATCCTGCATTGTGGGCGATTTGACGAACAGGTTCTTCCAAGGCACGTAGAACAATATTGCGTCCTGTCGCTTCATCTCCTGTCAATTCCAAATTAGCCACGGCTGGAATCACATTCACAAGTGCTGTTCCACCACCTGCAACGATTCCTTCTTCAACAGCTGCACGAGTAGCGTTAAGGGCATCTTCGATGCGAAGTTTCATTTCTTTCAACTCAGTTTCAGTTGCGGCTCCGACCTTAATAACCGCTACACCACCTGACAATTTAGCCAAGCGTTCTTGTAATTTTTCACGGTCAAATTCAGAAGTTGTAGTTTCGATTTGAGACTTGATAACTGCAACACGATGAGAAATCGCTTCAGGATTTCCCGCACCTTCTACGATAACCGTGCTATCTTTGTCCACAGTTACTCTCGCTGCTTGACCAAGGGCTTCAATGGTCGCGTCTTTCAACTCAAGACCAAGATCTTCTGTGATAACTGTTCCACCTGTCAAGATGGCGATATCTTCGAGCATGGCTTTACGACGATCACCAAAACCAGGTGCCTTAACTGCTACTACGTTGAAGGTTCCACGAATCTTGTTCAAAACAAGAGTTGGAAGGGCTTCGCCATCCACATCATCCGCAATAATCAAGAGTGGACGATTGCTTTGGAGAATACTTTCTAGGAGTGGCAAGATTTCTTGGATATTTGAAATCTTCTTATCAGTAATCAAAATGTATGGATTTTCAAGGTCAGCCACCATTTTCTCGCTATCTGTCACCATGTACTGTGAAAGATAACCGCGGTCGAACTGCATTCCTTCCACAACTTCAAGTTCTGTTTCCATACCACGTGACTCTTCGATAGTGATAACTCCATCTTTGCCAACTTTTTCCATGGCTTCAGAAATATACTCACCTACTTTTTCAGAACGAGAAGAGACGGCAGCAACCTGAGCGATGGCTTCTTTGTTGGCAACAGGGATAGCGTTGTTTTTCAAGGCTTCTACTGCTGCTGCAACTGCTGTTTCAATCCCACGACGAATTCCGATTGGATTGGCACCTGCTGTGACGTTTTTGATTCCTTCACGGACGATCGCTTGGGTCAAAACAGTTGCAGTTGTAGTCCCGTCACCTGCGATATCATTGGTTTTTGAAGCTACTTCTGATACCAATTTGGCACCCATATTTTCAAAATGGTCTTCCAATTCGATTTCTTTGGCAATGGTCACACCGTCATTGGTAATCAAGGGTGAACCGAATGATTTTTCAAGAACGACATTACGACCTTTTGGTCCCAAGGTTACTTTAACAGTGTCTGCAAGGATATCGACACCACGGACCATAGCTGAACGGGCATCTGATGAAAATTTAATTTCTTTTGACATACTTACTTTCTCCTTCTATTCTTCAATGATAGCCAAGATGTTAGCTTCGCCTACGATGATGTACTTTTCATCACCATCTTTGACATCAATACCTGCGTGGGCTTCAACTAAGACACAGTCTCCAGCTTTAACACTTGGAGCAACCAAGTCACCGTTCAAGGTACGAACACCTTGTCCAGTAGCCACAACTTGAGCTGTTTTTGTTTTTTCTTGGGCTGAGCCTGCAAGGACAAAGCCTCCAACAGTTTGTTCTTTTTCTTCGATTTTTTAAGACCACACGGTCCCCTAATGGTTTCAACATCTGCTTTCCTCCATAATGAGATAGATATCATTAGCACTCTTTATATTCGAGTGCTAATTCATAGTTCTATTGTATCACTTGGTCAAAAATAGTCAAGAAAAAAGTCTGACTTTTTCAAGATAAAAAGCCTGAGACCAACTCAGACTTTTCAATACTTAAAATGGCAATTCTTCCTCTTCCAAGACCAAGTCCGCCAAATCTTGGCCTACATTATTTTCACGCATGGCACGTTGGGCACGACTTTCCAAGAGTTGGAATCCTGTGACGAGGACTTCAGTCACATAATTCATTTGACCATTTTTCTCAAAACGACGGGTACGCAATTCCCCATCAACAGAAATGAGACTACCTTTGGTTGCGTAGCTTGCCAAAGTTTCTGCTAGTCTGCCCCATAGGACCATATTGACAAAATCAGCTTCACGTTCACCGTTTTGATCTTTGTAACGACGGTTCACAGCGATAGTTGCTCGCGCTACCGACTTGTCATTGTTGGTTTTGTGCAATTCTGGTGTAGACGTTAAACGCCCAATCATGATAACTTTATTATACATATTTTATTCCTCCTACTTATCTATTCGTAGGAAATCAAAAAAAGTTACAAAAATTTGTAACTTTTCGAGGAAATTTTTTACTTTTTATGAACCATGAAACCTGTCGCCTGTTGATTTGCCATAATAGTCATATCTGTAATCTGCACACGACGAGGTTGACTGGTCACATAAACTACTGTGTTGGCAATATCCTGAGCTTGCAAGGCTTCAATTCCCTGATAGACCGTTGCAGCACGCTCTTTATCACCATGAAAACGTACCATAGAAAAATCTGTTTCGACAATCCCCGGTTGAATGGTCGTCACCTTGATATCCGTTGCGATGGTATCAATTCGCAGACCGTCTGAAAAGGTCTTAACCGCTGCCTTGGTAGCTGAATAAACAGCAGCACCAGCATAGGCGTAAATTCCTGCAGTTGAGCCCATATTAATAATATGCCCTTGATTAGCTTTTACCATTGCTGGCAAGAAACAGCGAGTGACTGCCATCAACCCTTAACATTGGTATCCAGCATAGTCAACATATCCATCTCTTCATAGTCCTGATAAGGTGCTAAACCTAGAGCCAGCCCGGCGTTGTTGACCAAGATATCAATCTTCCCTATCGTTTCTAGAATATCGGAGCAGACCGTCTTTACCATGTCCATATCCGTCACATCCAGTGGAAAGGTCCAAATTGTTTGATTTGGAAAGGCTACTGAAAACTCCGACTTGAGGGCTTCTAGTCTGTCTGTCCGTCGTCCGGTTAGAACAACATTCTCACCCTGCTCCAGATAAGCACGCGCAATCGCTTCACCGATTCCTGATGTCGCTCCTGTAATCACTACATTTTTTGCCATCTTATTTCCTTCTATCTGGTGTATCAGATACTAACAACATCTTAGGCAGTCCAGTGTTTAGCTGGATCAAATGGGGTTCCGACAACTTGGTCTTCTGATAACTCAATAACACCACGTTTTTGCGGAGCATTTGGGAGATACAATTCACGAGGGCTGCACATCATCCCAAAACTCTTTTCACCACGAAGTTCACCTGGGAAAATAAGATTCCCTTTTGGCATCATGGCACCAGGTAAAGCTACAATGGTTTTCAATCCAACACGCGCATTAGGAGCCCCTGCAACGATTTGCACAGTCTTGTCACTTGCGACTGCAACTTGGCAGATATTGAGGTGGTCACTATCTGGATGGGCTACCATCTCGATGATCTCACCGACAACAAACTTAGGTTTCTTATCATTAACAATTTCTTCTGTAAAACCTTCCGCCTGCAATTCTTGGTTCAAACGAGCGACTTGCACATCTGTCAAAAAGACTTGACCGCGCTCTGCAATTTCAAATAAACTTGAAACTTCGAAGATATTCCAAGCCACTGTTTCCCCATTATCTTTGAGGAAAACACGGGCTACCTTGCCTTTACGCTCCACGTCCAGTTTGGCATCTCCACTGTTTTTCACGATGACCATAAGGACATCACCGACATGTTCTTTATTATATGTAAAAATCATTGTTTCCTTTTTCTCCTATTTCAGTCCTGCTAAAAAGTCGTTGATTTGTTCCTTGCTTTTACGGTCGCGATTAACAAAACGACCGATTTCCTTGTCCTTTTCTAGAACAACAAGGCTAGGAATTCCGTAAACATCCCAGAGTTTAGCTAGATCCATATACTGATCTCGATCCACTCGAATAAAGGTGAACTCTGGATTGATCTCCTCAATTTCTGGTAAGGCAGGATAGATATAACGACAATCGCCACACCAGTCTGCTACAAAAAGAAAGACCTTCTTGCCCTCTTTTTCCACTAAAGATGCTAATTCTTCTAAACTTGCTGGTTGTATCATAAGACTTCCTCCTCATAGACTAGGTCTTCATTTTCATAGACAAAGGTATAATGACGGCCATCCTCAAAAATAACCCCTCCGACAAGTCGTTCTAGACTACTTTCATAAACTTGAACATAGAGGGTCGCAATTTTCCCCATGTCGGAAAAATGGTCTCGCACAATTGCTGTCAACTCTTCCTGAGTCTTCATGAGCTTACGGTCATCTGCAACTTTTTTCGTAGCAAGGGTAAGGCTCCCAATACCAAGCAGAGCCAGACCTGCCATCCACATTTTTTTTAGCTTTCATACCATTCATTTTAACACAAAAAAGGCTTTAGGACAAATGAGGAAGCCGCAGAAAAGCAAGTAAAAAGCCTCTTCCTTTAAGGAAAAGGACTTCTTATACTCAATGAAAGCAAAGAGCAAACTAGGAAGCTAGCCGCAGGTTGCTCAAAACACTGTTTTGAGGTTGCAGATGGAAGCTGACATGGTTTGAAGAGATTTTCGAAGAGTATTATTCTTATTGCCAGGCACCTGAGTTGCCAACGTAGTAACCATCAGGCGTGTAGGTATTGCGAAGCATCTTACCTGATGAAGCCAGATAATACCACTTGCCATTATCTTTGACCCAATTATTCGCAATCATGGCACCAGAAGAACTTACATAATACCATTCTCCCTTGTCATAAACCCAAGCGCTTGCTTTCATAGAGCCTGAAGTTGATAAATAGTACCACTTGCCTTGGTCGTAAAGCCAACCACTAGCAATCATAGCTCCTGATGATTTAAAGGCATACCAATTGCTACCTTGATAAAGCCAAGTTTGATTGAACATGACTCCTTTATCATTCATAAAGTACCAAGTTCCCTTGTCTTTAACCCAAGCATTCTGCACTAATTGACCCTGTTTTTGATAGTACCAGTTTTGGTCTGATTTTAGCCAGCTTTCTGCTTTTACAATCGGATAAAGTTCTCGGAAGGCTCCTCCCCCCTTGTAGGAATGACTGATAGATTCTGGTTTTGTAAGTTTCAACTCGCCATTGTCATAGTCCGCCCAAGCAAAGACTTTTTGACCATTGACAGTCTCTGGTAAGGTAGCATTGTAAGTCTTGGTTTGATAATCCCATTTAGCATCGAGGTAGGTGTATTGATCATTCGATTCTTCAATACGATAGTAACCTCTCTTTCCACTATCATCATGAATATTATCCACAACTTTCGTTGACCAGGTCTTCACTTCGTTTCCGCTCTTGGCTTCTACCTTGATATCTCCTCTATAGCCATATGGAACATAGAAATTCAGGTAACGCCCCTCTACACCCATCATAGACTTGTCCTTTTCTTGACCTAAGAAATTGACAGTCTGATCTTGACCATTGAGACTAACCGTCCACTCGATTTTCTCGGTTTTTGGCAAATCCAAGACTTTGATATCTACTTCATGACCATTATTAAATCGAAGAATCTTGCCATCTTGATACTGTACTCCACACTTAACAACCCATTCTTCTTTAAGCTCAAATGCCTGCCCCGAATGAGGAAAAGCCAGTAAAGCTAGACCTGCTAGAGACAAACCAAATAGTGTCATTTTTTTCATTGTAGATCCTCCTTAGGTTTTGTTATGTTAATTATATCACTATGTTTTTATTTTGCAACTCATATCCTAAATATGCAAGCAAAAAACCTCTGAGATTGGTCTCAAAGGTTCTGATTTTGCTAATTACTGTTCTCAACTGCGGCAGTGACAAAGGCAGTGTAGAGTTCTTCTGGGCGATTTGGACGGCTTGACAGTTCAGGGTGATACTGACATGCTACAAAGAATTTATTTTCAGGGATTTCAACGATTTCGACCAAACGATTATCTGGAGAAACTCCTGAGAAGACAAAGCCTGCTGCCTCAAACTGCTCACGGAAGGCATTGTTAAATTCGTAGCGGTGACGGTGACGGCGTTGCACCACTTCTTGATTGTGATAAGCAGCCGCAGCCTGAGAGCCACGTTTCAATTTAGATGGATAAAGTCCCAAACGAAGGGTTCCACCCATATCCTCAACATCAATCTGATCACGCATGATATCAATGATAGGGTATTTTGTTTCTGGTGCAAGCTCTGCAGAATTGGCACCTTCAAGGCCCAAAACGTGACGAGCAAACTCGATACAAGTCAACTGCATTCCCAAGCAGACACCCAACATTGGAACATCATTTTCACGCGCATAGCGGATGGCTTGAATTTTCCCTTCCGTACCACGTTGACCAAAACCTCCTGGTACGATGATTCCGTCCGCATCAGACAAGAGTTCCGCCACATTCTCTGCTGTCACATCATTGGCATTGACCCAATTGATTTTAACTTCTGCGTCATTTGCATAACCAGAGTGTTTCAAGGCTTCGACCACTGAGATGTAGGCATCTTGCAACTCAACATACTTACCAACAAGGGAAATCTTGACCTGTTTCTTAAGGTTCATGACCTTGTCCACCATGGCTGACCATTCTGTCATATCCGCTACTGGTGCATCTAATTTCAAATGGTCACAGACAATTTGGTCCATACCTTGTGCCTGCAAGTTCAATGGAATTTGGTAAAGATGTTCAACATCCAACGACTCGATAACGGCTTCTGGTGCCACATCACAGAACTGGGCCAGTTTGTTTTTGATTCCTTGACCAGCTGGCTCTTCTGTACGAATAACCAACATATTTGGCTGGATTCCCAATCCACGCAATTCTTTTACAGAGTGTTGGGTTGGTTTGGTCTTCATTTCACCAGCAGCCTTGAGGTAAGGAAGCAAGGTTGTATGGATATACATGACGTTATCCGCACCCACATCTGCCTTCATCTGACGAAGGGCCTCTAAGAATGGCAAGGACTCGATATCTCCTACTGTTCCACCAACCTCTGTGATAATGACATCAGAGTCGGTCGTTAGAGCGGCACGCTTGATTTTTTCTTTCAAAGCATCTGTGATATGAGGAATAACCTGAACAGTTGCCCCAAGGTATTCTCCACGGCGTTCTTTACGAAGAACTTCACTGTAAATTTTCCCAGTTGTCACGTTGGAATATTTGTTAAGATTGATATCGATGAAGCGTTCATAGTGACCCAAGTCCAAATCTGTCTCAGCTCCATCATCTGTCACAAAAACTTCCCCGTGCTGGTAAGGACTCATAGTTCCCGGATCAATATTGATATAAGGGTCAAACTTTTGAATGGTTACTTTGAGACCACGATTTTTCAAGAGACGGCCCAGACTCGCTGCCACAATCCCTTTCCCAATAGACGATACCACACCACCAGTTACAAAAATATATTTCGTAGACATAGATTCCTCTTTCTAAAATGCTCAAGGTCTTGTTGACTACGAGGGGACATAGAAAACAAGACCCTACTAATAAGAATAATCTGGGACGACTGCACCAGATTCACAACCAAAATACAAGAAGATAACTTCTTGAAAAAACAAAAATAGCTCCCTAAGAACTAGGGAGCCCCGACCTCTAAAAGAGGTGCCCGAACAATATGATACCTAAAAATAGGATAATTGTCAATAGCTAACTTTTATTCCTCGATGTTTTCAGAATCATCGTCTGAAAACTCGTCATCTTCTTCGTTAAGATCCACGTCTTCACCCAAGTCATCAGGAGCAATCTCGTTGATTTCTGCGTCGTAAGCTTCCACTTCATTTTTTCTCATCATCTGGATTTTCATCATCGTATGAAAGAGCTGGATCTGCTTCGTATGCATCTTCATCTTCTGGATCATCTGCATTGTAGTCAATGGCATCTGAATCACCATCCATGAAGGCATTGACGCGTTTTTTCTTAGCTTTTGGTGCTACTTCATCGTCATCATTTTCCTCAAGAGCGATGATTTCTTCGTCGATTTCGTCCACACCATACCATGAACGAAGACCCCATTTGTTGTCTCCAAGTGAGATGAAGCTACCGTCAAAGTTCAACTCTGTGTAGAACAAAGGCAAAGCTTCACGGATATCGCTGTTTGATGTTCCAAGGTAGTTTTGAATTTCGTTTACAAGATCGCTAAAATGCATCTCATGGTCGCGACCACGAAGTTCCAAGATAGCACGCGCTACCTCAATCATAGATAGTTCACTTTTTTCTTGCCCAGCAAATACTTCTAATTCCAAAGCGTTTCTCCTCATTTATACTACTATCGTCAGAGCGAACAGACTCTGACCTCATTTTATCATTTACTCTTTATTTTACGATAATTTTGCAGAATAGTCAAAGGTTAAAATAGATTTATCTATGATTTGTTAAGTAAAATAAATTGATTTATCACATGGTAAATTTTAAAATATTATTTAGAGGAAGCTTATGTCAAAAAAATAATAAATGTTGTTGCAACAGCAATTACCGTGTTGTCAAACTACTATTATGAATCTAATACAAAATAGATTTGAATCAAAATGAATGACCAGTATTAACGATATTTCACTTTTAAAATATGATATACTATATTTAACAAAATATTAAACACAGGAGTCCGATATGTCTGAAGAATTTACACTTAACTACCATGCTGCAACGATTCAACATCTAGGTATTGGATTATACAAACAATTACCACAAGCAATTGCTGAACTCATCACTAATTCTTGGGATGCTGACAGTCATAATGTACAAATCAATATAAATTATAAAGAAAAAATAATAATTGTTTCAGACGACGGTAACGGTATGTCAGCAAAAGAGATAAATGAAAACTTCTTAACTATTGCTAGAAATAGACGTTTGACAGATAAACAAAATGATGAAAAAAAAGAAACTGGGCTCTCGAAAATGGTAGAAAAGTCACAGGCAAAAAGGGACTTGGAAAGCTTGCATTATTTGGTATTGCTAATACAATTATCATTGATAGTATCCGAAACGGAAAACTTAATTCTTTTGAATTGAATTATAATGACATACAAAGTTCATCCAATAGTGTTTATCATCCAAAAACAATCAACTACAATGTTAAAACATCTGAACCAAATGGCACAAAAATAATCATTAAAGATATTACTTTAAAAAATCTCACCAAAATTGAATCATTATATGAGAGTCTTTCTAAAAGATTTAATAAATATTCTCGTACAGATTTTTTAGTCACTTTAACAGACGAAAATGGTCTCACTATGGAATTAGATGAGAAAGTATTTGTCAAAAGTATACGACCTAAGGAAGATGAAACTGAGTTTTACTTTTTCTTTTCCAGATGATTTTGAAACTCTTACAAATAAGCAGTCTCAAGTAGCCATTCATAAACTTAAAGAGTTTCATATAAACGGGATTATTTATACCAAGAAAACACCTTTACAAGCAAATCAACGTGGATTTTCAGTACTATCTAGAGGGAAGCTAGCAAGTGAACAATCTGTTACACAATTTCAAGATAGAGCAAATGATAATTTCTATAGCTATGCAGCTGGGTACTTTAATATTGATTTTCTTGATGATGATAATAAAAAAGATTTTATTTCAACAGATAGACAATCGATTAGATGGGAAGCTGATGAAGAGCTAATAGAAATCAAAGAAAATCTTAACAAACTAATTGGGATTATTCAAAGAGAATGGAGAAAGCGACGTTCTGAAGCAAAAGAAAAAAAAGCGCAAGAAAATATACAAAAAAATTCCTCCTTAGTAGAAACTACATTATCAACCGAGGATAAAAAAAGTATCAATAAAATCAGTAAAGCATTAGAAAATGATAATGTTGATATACCTGAACAAACAAAACAATCTATTTTAAAAACTGTAATAAAATCAACTGCCTCATATAAAAAGGATCACAGTGTGTATAAAGAACTAGTCCCAGCTAATTTTAGAGTTCCACAAAATATTGGTACTAAAATCCGAAGGCTAAGAGAGGAGATGATAGAAGCAGCGGAAGATAAAAATATCGATCGTTTCATTTTAACCCAAGGCTTGCTATTACGTGCTATGATTGAAAGTACAACAACTGTATTATTGAAACGCTACTGGGAGGAAGCAAGTACTCATAATCTAATAATAGAAAATAATCGTCCAAAAACACTAACTGCCGAAAATGAAGTTGACAAACTTTCGTTTAAAGTTAAGTATGAAACCATGGTTCGACTGCTTTCTAGAAAAGGAAAAATAGCCCAAAATAGAGTTCAAAGCCTAATTGACGAATTTTCAAATATAAGAGCAACAGAGCATTTAAATACATTAATGCATGATGCTCATAATTTCCCTCAATTTGATACCTTAAAAACAATATGGAATGCTGTAACTCCTCAACTTCTTGCTGCGTTTGATCTTTTGTAACTAAAAAAATCAACATATGTTCATCGTTTAGAAATTGAACATATGTTGATTTTTATTTAAATTCCAATGTCAAAATCGCATCAGCCATCTTTTTACTAAAAATTGGAGGAACTGCATTACCAATTTGAGTAAGAGCACTGGTTCTAGAATCTAAAAAATAGTAATTATCCGGAAATCCCTGTAATCTAGCTGCTTCTCTCACAGTAATTGATCTATTTTGTTTTGTATCTGGATGAATATAATGATGACCATCTTTTGAAATATGTGCAACTACTGTATGCGATGGAGAATCCCATGAAAGAGCTTTGAATCTGTCCAAAAATTTATCCGTATGTTTATGGGTTTTTAGCCCTGAGTCAAGATCACTATATTTAATATTTATACCATTTTTCTTAGCTTCTGCTACAATTTTGTAAATTGCTAAATCGTTGCTATTATTTGGTCTTGCAATATTTTGAGTTAATGGCGTTTTAGAATCCTGTAAAAAAATCGTTCAACATAATCATTTGATAAATTTGTATAAGAATTGTTTACTTCTCCCGCCCTTAAACTAGGTAATCCCTGAAAAGCTGTTTTAACATCCACCTCATTTTCTTCATATTTTTTAAGATTTTAAAGAATTCTTGAATAAGTTTCTTTTTTCTTCATTCATCACTCCAAAAATAATAAGTCTTTCTCTTGATTGTGGGACACCATAGTTTTTAGTATTTAAAACTTCATAACCTAAAGAATAGCCAGCCTCTTCAAATTCTTTTTTCATTCTAGGTAATAAAAACTCATCATCAGCATCTCTAAAACTCAATAATCCTTTTACATTTTCAAAAATAAAAAAATTTAGGTTGATACTTGTTTAAAAATGTATATAAAATTTATATAAATAGATTCTTTCATCTGAAGACTTTTTACTAGCATTCCTAGCTCTTCCAATGGTTGAATAAGCTTGACATGGAGGACCTCCTATAATTCCATCAATATTTTCCCCTAAGTCATCAAAAAAACTAAAAATACTGTGAATATTTTCTTGACTAATTTCAAAGTTAAGAATTTTATTCAATTTTTCTCGAGGTACATGTTTCAACAAATCCTCTATACTAGTCTTACTATTTAAAAAGTCATTATAAAGTCCTAATTTATTTTTTTCCTTTAAATAATAATATACTTCCCTAAGTTTTAAAGTTTCACAAGCTGCTTTCTCTTTCTCTACATGTCCCAATATTTTATATCGCTGATTTCTGAATCCCTCAGTTAATCCACCTGCACCGCTAAATAAATCTATTATATTAATCATAATTAAGCCTTTTAAATAAATAAAATATATTAAACCAAATACACACTATTACCTATTATACCAAAAACCCCAGCAAATTGCCGAGGTTTCTATATTTATTTCACGAGTTTCTTCATCTCATCAATACGTGCGACGGTCGCATCATACTTAGCTTGGTAGTCGGCTTGTTTGTCGCGTTCTTTTTGGACGACTTCTGGTTTGGCATTGGCTACGAAGCGTTCGTTAGAGAGTTTCTTGCCTACCATATCCAGTTCTTTTTGCCATTTAGCGAGTTCCTTGTCGAGACGAGCAAGTTCTTCTTCGACATTGAGGAGGTCTGCGAGTGGCAAGTAGATTTCTGCTCCTGTGATGACGCTTGACATAGCGAGTTCAGGTGCAGGGATAGTTGATGCGATTTCCAAGTGTTCTGGATTTGTGAAGCGTTTGATGTAGTTGACATTGCTGTTAAAGAAGGCTTCCAAGTCGCTATCGCTTGTTTTAACAAGGATTGTGATTGGCTTACTTGGTGCTACGTTTACTTCCGCACGCGCATTACGAACGGCACGGATCAAGTCTTTGAGGCTCTCTACACCTGTGTGAGCAGCGAGGTCTTCAAAGGCTGGATTAACAGTTGGGTATGCAGCTGTAACGATAGAGCCTTCTGAGATTTGCCCAAAGATTTCCTCTGTCACGAATGGCATGATTGGGTGAAGGAGACGAAGGATCTTATCCAAAGTATAAAGGAGAACAGAACGTGTGATGACTTTCTCTTCTTCGTTGTCGCTATAAAGGACTTCCTTAGTCAATTCAACATACCAATCCGCAAACTCATCCCAGATAAAGTTGTAGAGGATGTGTCCAGCTACACCAAACTCAAACTTATCAAAGTTTTCAGTGACTTTTCCGATGGTTTCATTGAGGTTGTGGAGAATCCAGCGGTCTGTGACATTTCCAGCTTCCTTGTTAACAACTTTTTCCACATTGGCAGTTGCTTGCTCAAGGGTCAAGCCTTCATTGTTCATGAGGATGTAGCGAGAGATGTTCCAGATCTTGTTAATGAAGTTCCATGAAGCATCCATTTTCTCGTAAGAGAAGCGCACGTCTTGCCCTGGTGCAGAACCGTTTGAAAGGAACCAACGCAGGCTATCTGTTCCGTACTTGTCAATAACATCCATTGGGTCAATCCCATTGCCGAGAGATTTAGACATCTTGCGTCCCTGCTCATCACGAATAAGACCATGAATCAAGGCATTTTTGAATGGCGATTTGCCAGTAAATTCCAAACCTTGGAAAATCATCCGAGACACCCAGAACGGAATAATATCATAACCAGTCACCAAAGTTGATGTTGGATAATAACGTTTAAAGTCTTCTGAGTCGACATCTGGCCAGCCCATGGTAGAGAATGGCCAAAGAGCCGAACTGAACCACGTATCCAAGACGTCTTCGTCCTGAGTCCATCCGTCACCTTCAGGTGCTTCTTCGCCGACATATATTTCACCCTCAGCATTGTACCAAGCAGGGATTTGGTGACCCCACCAGAGCTGACGAGAAATTACCCAGTCGTGGACATTTTCCATCCATTGAAGGAAGGTATCGTTGAAACGAGGTGGGTAGAATTCAACCTTGTCTTCTGTGTCTTGGTTGGCAATAGCATTCTTGGCCAATTGGTCCATCTTGACGAACCATTGCGTAGACAAGCGTGGCTCAACCACAACACCAGTACGCTCTGAGTGACCAACACTGTGGACACGTTTTTCGATTTTAACGAGGGCACCGATTTCTTCCAGCTTAGCAACGACTGCCTTACGAGCTTCAAAACGGTCCATGCCTGCAAATTCGAAGGCTAAGTCATTCATAGTACCGTCGTCGTTCATGACGTTGACTTGCGGCAAGTTGTGGCGTTGACCAACCAAGAAGTCGTTTGGATCGTGGGCAGGCGTGATTTTCACGACACCAGTACCAAACTCAGGATCTGCGTGTTCGTCTCCAACGATTGGGATCAATTTATTAGCGATTGGAAGGATGACGTTTTTACCGATCAAGTCCTTGTAGCGTGAGTCTTCTGGATTGACCGCAACCGCAACATCCCCAAACATAGTCTCAGGACGAGTTGTCGCAACTTCAAGGGCGCGTGAACCGTCTTCTAGCATGTAGTTCATGTGGTAGAAGGCTCCTTCGACATCCTTGTGGATTACTTCGATATCAGAAAGGGCTGTACGAGCCGCTGGGTCCCAGTTGATGATAAACTCACCACGGTAGATCCAGCCTTTCTTGTAAAGATCCACGAAGACCTTGCGAACGGCTTTTGACAAGCCTTCATCAAGAGTGAAACGCTCACGAGAGTAGTCTACAGAGAGCCCCATCTTGCCCCATTGTTCCTTGATGGTAGTAGCATATTCGTCTTTCCATTCCCAGACCTTATCGAGGAATTTCTCACGACCCAAGTCGTAGCGAGTAATTCCCTCACCACGCAAGCGCTCCTCAACCTTAGCCTGAGTCGCAATCCCCGCGTGGTCCATACCTGGAAGCCAAAGCGTATCAAAGCCTTGCATGCGTTTTTGACGGATGATGATATCTTGCAAAGTTGTATCCCAAGCGTGACCAAGGTGAAGTTTCCCAGTTACGTTTGGTGGCGGAATAACGATAGAATAAGGCTTAGCCTTTTGATCGCCTGAAGGCTTGAAAACATCAGCATCAAGCCATTTTTGGTAACGACCAGCCTCAACCTCGGCTGGATTGTATTTAGGTGAAAGTTCTTTAGACATGTGTGTGTCCTTTCTCTATTTTGTTCATTTTATTTTGAATTTGCTTAGCAGCTTCTTCTGCTGACAAATTCGTATTATTTATTTTAAAGTAGTGGTGCAACTCATTCGGTTGATGTTGAGAATTTAATTGAAGTGTTTTAGCAGTCTCTAAAATTTCTCTTTTAGAGACCTCAATATGTTGTTTTAAGGGTTTGTGCTTTAATCGATTCTCCGTTTGATTTCGACGTATTCGCTCTTCAATACTTGTTTCCAACTCAACAAAAAGAATATCTTGATGATAATTATCCAACAAATTCTGAATATGCTTTAAATACATCAGCTGGTACTGATTTGAAAAATCAATTACGTCAGTTAAAATTACTGATCTCTGATTTCTTGCACTTGCTCCAAGGAAAGAAAAGGTAATCCCTCGAACAAACTCCCACATTTCCTCTGTGTAGTCCTGATAGATTTCTAGTGCAAAATCGATGGCTTGATGGTTATAAAATAGGGTAGCATCCGTCAGTCGAGATAACTCTTGACCAATAGTCATTTTTCCTGATGCTGGAGCACCAATGATGAAAAGATGCATCAAATCACCTCCCACTCACTCCTCAACAAGCCATATATCAGACTGTCACAGCGGTTGCCTTGGGCATCTTTACGGTCTCTTATGCGAGCTTCAAGGGTAAATCCAAGTTTTTCTGCGACTCGTTGACTTTGGACATTGTATCCAAAACAAGTCAATTCAATCTTGTGAAGACCTAGTTCTCTAAAAGCTATGTCAATCAAGGCACGCGCTGTTTCTGGTACATAACCACGACCCCAGTAGTCTGGGTGCAAGGTATAGCCAAGCTCTAGCACATCGTCCGCATGGCGGTGATTGAAGTCGACAGAACCAATGACTTTATCGATTCCTTTGACGACAATCCCATAGCCAGCTGGGAGATTTTCCTTTTGATTGCGCTCAGGAAGGATATGCTCCAGATAATAAATCTCATCTTCCAAGGTCTTGACGGGCGGAAAACCTGCTGGATAGACGACCTCTGGCAAACTAGCGTAGGCATGGATATCTTCGGCGTCCGCCACTGTACGGACTCGTAAAACAAGACGCTCAGTTTCCAATCGTTCTGGTAATTCAGCTCTTGACATCCTTCTTCCTCACTTTCTTGATAAAGCTCCCCATAGGGTCAACACGGTTATCTAAATAGCGATAAACGCGCTGGTGACCGTCCCCCATAAAGTAAGTCGGTGAAAAACAGTCATTTTTAAAATGTCCCTTATCATCCAAGAGTTCAGGATTAGCCAGTCGGTCAAGAATCTTAGCAAAGATGTGACAAATACCGTCTTCCTCGATAATCCGATCTACCTGACAGTCCAATACGACTGGACAGGCCTCTAAAATCGGAGACTGAGTCTGTTCAGAAATCTCGTAGTCTAGCCCCAGGTGTTTCAATTTCTCTCGATGACTGATAAAACCAGCCTGCTCCATCTCGAACATGAGATTTTCATCAGGAATATTCACAGTAAACTTCTGGTAATGCTTGATTTGCTCAGCCGCATTTTCCTCAGCTCCGACACCAATGACTAGCCAATCTCCCAAGCTATAAGAGGAGCTACAGGTCGTAATATTGTGTCCAAAATTCTGATCCTGATACCCCAAAATGAAGATAGGAAAACCATAATAGAGTTTACTTGTGTTAAAAGATTGCTTCATAACAACCTCCTTTGACCAAGATACAAAAGAAAAGCCCTGCCATCTACATGACAGGGACGAATGTTTTATCCGCGGTACCACCCAATTTCGGGCAGCGCCCGCAACTCTTGTCTTTAAAATAAAAAGACAGTAATATTTCATTTTTCATCCATCAGCAACCAGTTTTGACACATTTGTGGACTTCTCAGCACCGCCACTTTCTGTAAAATGTGGGATTCAAAACACCTCTGATGGCTTTATTGTAGCAAGTTTTTCTTGGAATTGCAAGGGACAAGAAAGATTACTTGAACTTAATGCCATTTTCTTTCAATTTCTTGATTGTAGCTGGGCCGATTCCTTTCAAGGCAAGGAGTTCTTTTTCAGTCCAGTTTTTGAAATCTGAAGCAGACTTGATTCCTTCATCATAGAAAGTTTTGGCACGATCAAGTGGAAGTCCACCCAAGTTTGCTGCAAAATCTTCTACAGAATTGGCTACTTTTTGAGCTTGCTCTTTGGTAGCTTCTACTGCTTGTTCAACTTTTTTAGAAACAGCCTTACCAGCTTGGCTCGCTGATTGCTCTGCACGTTTCACGACTTTCTTTGTCTCTTCTACAACCTTAGTCACAGTACTTGAAAAAGCACCTGCACGACGGAGGCTATTTCGTAATTGTTTTTTACGATTGAGTTTCTTTGACATGATAAAATCCTTTCAATAAAAAACCCCTGCTCTGACAAGGATTTAATATAAATATTCTATCAAGATTTTAGTGAAAAATCAAGAATCTTTCTCATTTAATAATTTCGCTCACCAAACAAGCCTTCTGGCAAGTCATGAAATCCCTTACCTGCTTTGAAGTTTTCAAACTTACCAAGCAAGAACTGATAAGCATCCAAGCGACTTTCGTATCGAATCATGGCATCTTTGGCACGCTCATCTTGGTCTTCTTCATAGACTTTTTGACTTTCCTTGTGCGCCATGTCGTTAATCATAATTTGGGTATTGACCCAGGCTTCAAATTCCTTCATAAATTCTTGTTCGTAACTCATTTTTTCTCCTTATTCTAATCCACGGAAATAGTCCGTGTCAATCTCACGGTAGGGCTGGATATCCTGAACATATTCCAGTACACCTTGGAATTCTCCGTTTTCATCGTGCACTGCTGCGTAGGTGATGTGGACAAACTTGCCTCGCGACTCAGACTTGAACCACATTTCATACTTATCCTTGGTCCCCTCACGAAGCCCCTTCATGATGGTCTTGACCTTGTCCAAGTACTTAGGCGGATGGCAGAGTTCGACATTGCGCCCGACTTGGGACGGCGTCCGTTTGAAAATCATCTCATCAGCTGGCGCATTGTCATTGTAATACTGGAAAATATCGTCTTTATTGACAAAGGTAATCTCCATGGGAAGGTGATTGAGGATGAGATTAGCCTGCTCGACTGAAAGATATCCATTGCCAAAAGCCTGTTGACTATGGCGGTCCAGCACTGCTTCCTTTTCCTTAGGGGTAAAGGTAATGGTAAACTGGCCTTCTGGCGTATCGATAACTTGTTGAACTTGGCCTTCTGCTGTATCTAGCAGCACAGGCTCCTCTTCACTCTTTTCCTCGACAAAACTCTGGCGTTCTGGCACCCATTTCTCAGACGGACGGATGATTGCATAGCCATAGGCGTCGCTCTCCTCCGCAACCTGAAGCCAATCATCCTGAGTGAAAGACTCAAGGAGAATCATGAGAAGGATGGACTCTTCCTTGAAAATCATACTTTCAAACTCTGTCGCAAAAGCTTCAAAAGCTTCTTTTACGCTGCTAATTGACACTTCTGGTAGTGACTTAGCTATCATTAGAGCTGTTTGAAAGAGTTCCCTGATCTGATCATCCACTCCCCACATAACTTTTGGAGGCGAATCGTGACCATAGCGCTCCATGATAGGAAAGAAGAGTTCTTCCTTACGTTGGTAATGAATATCAAATTGCCCCACAAGTCCCATCTGACGGACCAAACCCTTACGCATCTCCACAAGCATTTCTTCATCTTCCATAGACTCATAGGTATCTAACAATCTACGAATGCGAATCAAGGCCGCACGGAGGGCCAGATTTTCTTCTTTGAAAATCCGAACTGGGTGACCTGGATGCTCGGTATCCTCTACTTCGACACCTTTAATAGCATTTTTAAAAAGATTAGCATGGACATCGCAGAGTTCCATAACATCTTCAAAGGTGACACCTGAGTCTGAGTTCATCAGCTCGTGCTCCATGAGGGAAATCTCTATGGCTGAGACACCCGCAAAGGTCGCATCAAAACGCTCCTGAATCGACTCAGGAGAGGCACCATTGTGCAATTCTAACAAAATATCCCGTAGGACATGAATCCGTTCATCTGCCATTAGTCTAATCCAATCACTTCGTAGCCGTTTGCTTCCAGTGTGCGGACAATCTTGTCCATAGGAGTTCCTTCAAGCTTAGAACCCTGTTTGAGCGATACTTTGCGACCGATAGTATTACGCATCAAGGGATTAGCAAGAGGTTTAAAACCCAACTCCACTAGGATTTCCAAGACTTCTGGATGCTTATCCACCACTTCTGCAACAGGAATTGACACATCGATGATATTGTCCATGACGACCTCCATTGTATGTTTTAAAATGATTTTGCTTGTTTTATTATACCATAAGGAGAGAGATTAAAAAACTAGCAGTAGAATTCCTGCTAGTTCCCAACGACTTAGATTACCATCTAAATAAGCTTAAAGATCCAATCCAATAGTTTAAATAATAGCTTGTAAAACAGCAATTGGACTGCAAAAGAAATGATCATCCAAAAGAATTTCACAATTCCAATAATCGGTTTAATAAAAAGAATGGCAAGAATTGCCCAGAAAAATTTCATTCTCTCTCCTCTGGCTTGATGAGCCATCGAGCCGTATCCATTAACTTGTCTGCAATAAAAAGTTTCCCCAGACAGACAACGGCATTATCATCTTTCTTTATCGTTTTCATTACTTTTACACCTTGCATGGTCAAAAAGTAATTACCATAGATTTTAGCAAAAGCTTTGATAGGCCCCATATTATCTTTCCTCTTTTAACTACACTTTCAAAATATTGATGATACCAGTCTTGCTGGCTATTTCTGAAAAATCTCTTTATCTCACTCTTTCATTTCCCATAATATCATACTATCTAAATTTTATAAAGCTTTTTAATAATGTTTAACTCTGGAAAGATTCCACCAGCATGTTTTATTGCCTTTTCCTCCACCAAAAAAGAGGGTTGCCCCTCTTCTTAGTTCTTATCTAGATTGCGTAGCATTTCGTCAATCTTGTTTCCATATTCGATGGATTCGTCTTTGACGAAGGTCAAATCTGGGATTTTGTACAATTTTAAATTGCGACCAAGTTCACGTTTGATGGTACCAGTTGCTTTTTCAAGCCCGATTTGGGCTTTTTGATTATCTGAAGCAAGGTTACTCAAAATGGTGTAGTAAACCTTGGCAACAGATAAATCACCTAACATCTGAACATCTGTGATGGTCACACCTTGGACACGCGGATCACGGACTTTCTTTTGCAAAATCTCATTGACTTCACGCTTGATTTCCATGCCCACACGATCCGTACGGAAATGATTTGCCATGATATTCCTTTCTCTACTTTGAACCAAAAGCTAGGCCAGCAGACCTAGCTATTTTTAAACTTCTTGATTTTCATTTCAAATTGAAACGAAGTTCAATTTGAACTCATCTACTTCTTTCGCCGTGGTGAAGTGATGGACTGATTTATCAATCCCATCACAGGGGATTTTTGAGACCCTAGGCTCAAAAATAAGCAATGAAACCATCGGTTTGCTTGCGTCCCTCACCACCTAAGAAAGGAGCAAAAAATCTTATCGTTTGATTTCTTCCATGACATAGGCCTCAATCACATCATCCATCTTGATATCATTGTAGCCATCGATCATCAATCCACCTTCACGACCGTTTGTAACTTCCTTAACGTCGTCTTTGTAGTGTTTCAAGCTTGCAAGTTCACCGTCATAGATAACGACACCATCACGGATAACACGGACTTTAGAGTCACGGGTAACCTTACCGTTGATAACCATGAATCCACCGATAGTTCCCACTTTAGACACCTTGAAGGTTTCACGAATAACTGCTTCACCGATAACTTTTTCTTCAAATTCTGGATCAAGCATTCCTTTCATGGCTTCTTCCATCTCTTCGATAACCTTGTAGATAATGCTGTGAAGACGGATTTCCACATCGTCAGCTTCTGCTTGTTGACGAGCTTGTGGTGTAGGGCGTACGTTGAAACCAACGATAAAGGCATTTGAAGCTTCCGCAAGGGTCACGTCTGATTCGTTGATGGCACCAACCGCTGAGTGAACGATGGTAACTTTGACACCTTCTACGTCGATCTTTTGAAGTGAGGCAGAAAGGGCTTCAACAGAACCTTGTACGTCGGCCTTGATGATCACGTTAACTGATTTGAGTTCACCAGCTTTAAGCGTATCAAAGAGGTTTTCAAGGCTGACACGTTGGGTAGCTTGACGTTGTTTCATGAGAGCACGTTTGGCACGCTCTTCACCTGCTGCACGCGCAGATTTTTCATCTTCGTATACAGCAAAGTGGTCACCCGCCATTGGCGCTTCGTTCAAACCTGTGATTGACACTGGTGTTGATGGTCCAGCCACCTTAACGCGACGACCAAGGTCATTGGTCATAGCACGGACACGACCGAAGGTATTTCCAACAACGATTGGGTCTTGAACATTCAAGGTACCTTGTTGAACAAGAAGGGTTGCGACCGCACCTTTTCCTTTATCCAAGCGCGCTTCGATAACTGTACCAATAGCACGCACTGTTGGGTCTGCCTTGAGTTCTTGGATTTCAGCCACAAGAAGGACTGTTTCCAACAATTCTTCGATGTTTTGATTGAATTTAGCTGAGATTTCAACAAATTCAGAATCTCCACCCCAAGCAGTTGACATAACTCCATGCTCTGCCAATTCACCGATAACGCGTTCTGGGTTGGCACCTGGTTTATCAATCTTGTTGATAGCTACAATGATTGGAACGTTGGCCGCTTTTGAGTGGTTAATGGCTTCGATAGTCTGAGGCATAACCCCGTCATCTGCCGCTACGACCAAGATAGTAATATCGGTAACAGAAGCACCACGCGCACGCATAGATGTAAAGGCCGCGTGTCCTGGTGTATCAAGGAAGGTAATCTTCTTGCCATTTTCCACGATTTGGTAGGCACCGATATGCTGAGTGATACCACCTGCTTCACCTGTCGCAACACGAGAGTTACGAAGGGTATCTAGGAGTGTTGTTTTACCGTGGTCAACGTGTCCCATGATAGTTACAACTGGTGGACGCTCAACCAATTCATCTTCATTGAGATAACCATCTTCAACAAAGAAACGTTCGATATCGGCATTATCCACTTCAACTTTTTGTTTGGCTTCGATACCATAATCCACCATGAGGAGTTCAATTGTTTCCCCATCCAAGGATTGGTTTTGTGTGGCCATGACACCCATCATGAAAAGTTTCTTAACAATTTCAGCTGGTTCACGTTTGATACGTTTTGCGATTTCCGCAACGGTCATACCATCTGTATATTCAAATTCTGTTGGCAATTCATGGAATTTACGCTCTGTAACAGGTTTTGGAGCCTGATTACGGTTGTTCTTGTTATTGCCTTTTTTATTCTTTTTGTTGTTATTCCAGTTACTATTCTTTTGATTTCTCACTTGATTTTGACTACTTCGATTCTTTTGTTGTTTTCTAGGACCATCTTCTTCGTGATCATAATCGTCACGATTTTTGTCTGGTCGAGCTTGTTTTTTACGACGTGTATCCACTGCAGGTTCTTTTTTCTCAGGGACGACTTCAACCACTGCTTGAACTTGCTGTGCTTGTTGCGCTTGCTCAGCTAACTTAGCTGCTTCTTCAAAGATTTCCTCTGGTTCCTTGCGTTTGTTAGCTTGAGCCAAGGCTTCTTTAGCAGCCTGATACTGCTTGAAGCGTTCCTCACTTGAACGTGCGTACTCTGCATTTTGTTCTGCTTTTAGGGCTGCTGCACGGGCTTTAAAGTCAATACGTGGAGCTACTTGATTTGGACGTTTATCCTCTTGTTGACGGCGCTCATTGCCACGATTTTGCTGACCTTGCTGTTTCTTAGCTTGGTCATTAAAACGACGATTGTCGCGGTTGCCTTGACCTTGTTTTCCACCATTACGGTTATCATTCTTTTGATGATTTCCCTTTTGTTGGTCACGGTTATTGCCCTTATTTTGCTTGCGTCGTTCTGCCTGTTCTTTGGCACGAGCTTCACGCTCAGCCTTGAAATTACGACTTTGCGGTTTAGCTGCTACTTTTTCTGTTTTAGGAGCGACTGGCTCAGCAGGTTTTGCCTCTTCCTTGGCTACAGCTGGTTTAGCTGGTTCAGATTTCTCGGCTTTCTTTTCTGCACTTGCTTTTGGTGTTGCAGGTTTTGCTTCTGCTTTCGGAGCAGCTGCAGGCTTAAAGCTGGCAGCGATTTTTGCAGCGACAGCTTCTTCCACACTTGATGAGTGGCTTTTCACATCCAAGCCCAACTCTTTTGCACGCGCTACAACTTCTTTACTTTCTTTTCCAAGTTCTTTTGCGATTTCGTACAATCTTTTCTTAGACAAATCATGTCCTCCTCTTCTATTCCATAAGAGACCTCATTTTCTTTGTAAATCCAGCATCTGTCACAGCCAAAACCTTTCGCGATTTTCCGACTGCTATGCTTAATTCCAGTGTTGAAAACACGGTTATAACTTCTACTTGATAATAGTCACTTTTATCTTGAATCTTCTTGGTCAGATTGGGACCAGCATCCTGTGCTAGAAAGACTAGCTTGGCTTTCTGATCTTGGATAGCCTTGACCACCAATTCCTCACCTGATATGATCCGGCCTGCTCGTTGAGCAAGTCCCAAGAGATTGCTTATCTTTTGCTTATTCAAGTCCTAACTCTCTTCTTTTCACTTTGTGATCCACATAAGCGATCAACTCGTCATAAAAGCTTTCTTCCACTTCCATGTTAAAGCTGCGGTTAAAGACTTTCTTCTTTTTTGCCTCTAGGGCTTCTGCATTGTCTAGCTTGATATAAGCGCCACGGCCATTGGCCTTGCCTGTCGGATCGATAAAGACCTGTCCTTCTTTGTTCTTGACAATGCGGAGCAAATCACGCTTATCAATCACTTCATTGGATACAACAGACTTGCGCAAAGGGATTTTTCTTGTTTTCATCTTTCCCTCCTCTAGCAGCTTTTATTCTTCGATCAATTCGTCCGCAGCTGCGTAATCCACTTGACCTGCTTCTTCCATAGCTTCAAACTCACTGGCAGACTTGATATCGATACGGTAACCTGTCAAATGAGCTGCCAAGCGAACGTTTTGTCCACGACGACCGATAGCAAGAGAAAGTTTGTTATCAGGTACAACGACCAAGGCACGTTTGCTGTCGTTTTCATCAAAGATAACTTGGTCAACCTCTGCAGGTGCGATGGCATTGTAGATAAACTCAGCTGGATCCGCTACCCACTCGATAACGTCGATGTTTTCTTCGACAGGAATCATGCGGTCACTCTTGGCATCGTAACGAGCTGGGTGGAATTTGCTGGTGATTTTCTTGATATTGGCACCACCACGTCCAACGATTGTCCCGATCGCATCCACGTTTGGATTGTGGCTACGAACAGCAACCTTCGTACGGTCACCAGCTTCACGAGCCACGCTCATAATTTCAACAGTTCCATCATAAACTTCTGGAATTTCTTGCTCCATCAAACGTTTGATCATTTCTGGATGGCTACGGCTAACAAAGACGTTGACACCACGAGGGTTGTCTTCAACCTTGTAAACATATACTTCGATACGATCATGAGAAGCAAAGACTTCCCCAGGGATTTGGTCTTGTTTTGACAATTGGGCTTCAATGCTACCAAGGTTGACATAAATAAAGCGATTGTCAAAGCGTTCTACTGTACCAGACATGATTTCTTGCTCATGTTCTTTGTAAGTATTGTAAGTGATGGCACGTGTTTGCTTGCGCATTTTTTCCATGATGGTTTGTTTGGCAGATTGGGCTGCTACACGACCAAACTCAGCAGGTGCTTCTTCAAACTTGATTTTATCACCAAGTTCATAGGCTGAATTAATGGCAAGAGCATCTTTCAAGCTGATTTCCAAACGGCTATCAAATACTTCATCAACAACTTCACGGACCGTATAAACTGTAAAGTCACCTGTTTTTTCGTTGAAGTCAATAGCTACGCTGTCTGATTGACCATAGCGTCTGCGATAAGCGGAACGAAGCGACTCTACTACTGCGTCGATGATATCTTCTTTTTTGATTCCCTTGTCTTCTTCCAAAATGCGGAAGGCCTCTAGCATTTCTTTACTCATGTTTTCTTCACTTTTGAATCCTCAAAAGCTATCCTTTCTTTTTCTATAATTTAACTGCTAAACGTGCTTTTGATACTAAACTATATGGAATTTGGACAGTTTTCTTACGCGTCTTGTCCATATATTCCATGGTCAACTCGTCCTCTTCGAAGGCCACCAAGGTTCCTTCAAAGACCTTTTGCTTATCGATGGCTTGGTAGAGCCCGACATGGATGTATTTCCCAACCGCTCCAGCGACAGCATCCTTGGTTTTCAAAGGACGTTCCAAGCCTGGACTGGTAATTTCTAGGAAATATTGTTCTGGGAAGGGATCTGGCTTGATGGTGTCTAGGACAGGACTAATAATTTCTGTCAAGTCCGCTGTGTCGTTCAAGGTAATTCCTTCAGGTTTATCTACAAAAATACTGAGAATCATGTCACTGCCAATCTTTCCATACTCGATATCCACGAGTTCGAAAGGTGCTTGGATAACAGGTTCTACAACTTCTCTGACTAATTCTACGATTGTTGCGATTGCGTCCACCTCCTCATAAGCAAGAGGCGAAGATATTTCCCCGCCTCTCTTTCTCATATTCTTACTATTAGTATAGCACGTTTGCCAACTTATGTAAAGCAAAAGCACTTATACAGCCTGATTTTAGGCTATTTCTTAAAATTCTGCCTCAACTCGGTAGATAACTTGCCCCTTATTTGAGAATTTTTGTTCATATTCTGTCATGACATTGCCTTCAAAATCACTGGCATGTAAGTCTAGCCAGACACCATTGAGTTTCATGCCATACTGAGAAAAGCTCACTAGACTATACTCAAACAAGCCACGGTTATCCGTCTTGAAATGAATTTCTCCATTTTCAGGTAAGATACGCTTAAAGGTATCCAAGAAGGTCTTGTAGGTCAACCGACGCTTTTCATGGCGTTTTTTAGGCCATGGATCTGAAAAGTTCAGATACAAGCGATCAATCTCACCGTCTTCAAAGTAGTCCGTCAAATCAGAACCATCCACCCACAAGAGCTTGATGTTAGGCACTCCAACTTCAAGCACCTTGTCCAAAGCGTAACTCAAAACAGACTTTTGAATATCAATCCCGATATAGTTGATGTCAGGGTTTTGTTTGGCCATACCTGAAACAAAGGCACCCTTGCCACTACCAACTTCCACATGAATGGGGTTATCATTGCCAAACAAGTCCCGCCACTTCCCCTTGGCTTCCAAAGGATTCAGGACCACATACTGGGGATTTGCCTCTAGTAATTCTGTCGCCCCTTTACGATTTCTAACTCTCATCTTCTCTTTCCATACTTGTCTCGGAAGTGACGCAAGCCATGAATCTCCCGATTGACATTTTCTAAATCTTGGTTCATATAATACTTGGAAATCTGGCTCAAGTAAGACAATTGACCGTACCAATACAATTTATTTAATACCGTTTGATTGTACTTGTAACCGTAGTAGGTCAACCATTCCTTCCACTGATGTTCTGGAATATAATGGCAGAGCATATGGGCCACATCAAACATGCGGTCGGTCAAGCGAACCGAATCCCAATCTACCAAATAAATCAAGCCACTATCTGTCTCAATCCAATTACTATGTCGTACATCTCCATGGACAATGGTCGCATGGTCCTCTCTAAATCCTGGAATAGTCTGACGTAAATCAGCCATCACTTCACTGATAAAATGATTTTTACGCAAAGCATCTGGAGCCGTTTCCTGCCAAGACTGTAGTAAATCTACAGGTGTTTCCATGGCATATCCCAAACGACTCAACTGTGTCATCAACGGACGTGAGCGATGAAGACGGGTTAAAATATTGACGATTTGTTTACGATTCATATCATAGGGGGTCAATATCTTGCCTGTCAACCATTCTTGAGCACACATATCACGCCCATCTGCCAAACGGCGACTCCATAATAATTGTGGAGCAATTTGTTCTCTAGCTAGACCAGGTAGGATTGGAGAGGTGTTCATTTTTACAAAGATACGCTTCCCATCAGGATAGCTACCCATATAAGCCTTGCCACTTTTCCCAGGTATGGGAGTCAGTGTTAGCTCATTATCACCCAAATCCATTTCTTTCCTCCGTATAAAGTTTCCTTACTATTCTACTAGTTTTTGGCCTATTCGTCAACCGCTCTAACCCGATTCTCAAAGAAAAGCCTCTGGATTGGCTTGGGTACCATTATAGAAAGAAAAAGGCAAGCACCGTCTTCTGCTTACCTTTTCATGATTTTTATAAATAATATAAGAGTGGCCAAGCATTGTAAAACATGTGAACTAGAGTAGAAACCCATAGGTTTTGGCTCTTTTTATAAGCAAAGCCCAGCAACAAGCCCCCAAGTAGATAAAAAATAAACGAAGGGACATTAGAAGGTCCATGCATGAAAGAAAAGAGAGAGGAAGTTAGCACAAGCCCTAACCAAGAGTTGTCAAAAACCGCACCTTGAAGAAGTCCTCTGAAAATGAGTTCCTCCTGGATTGGTCCAAAAACTGAGGTAGTCAAAATCAAAGACAGAGAAATTCCTCTGCTGACTTCCGCCAAGTGTTGAACTCCTGCGCCAGAAGAAATAGCGAAGAAATGAATATAAACCAGCGTCTCAAGCACACTTAGAAGAAAGATTGTAATGAAAAGCAAAAGTTCTTTCTTGCTTAACATCCCAAAAGAAATCATTTCAAACTGTCTAGCATAAGTAACACTCAGTGAGGTTACAAGAAGACTTACAATAATCAGTTCAGATTCATTTTGAAAAAATCCCCGTGGTTAATCGTATAAGGAACTGTAATGACGATTAGTAGTACTAAAAATCCAAAACAAAAGGCATGAAATTTATCAAAAAACTTCATCAAATTATCCTCCTCAACAAACAGACTTCCTACACGTCATTCTTTAGATCTAGCCTTTCCAAAACAAACCATTTTAGCAACCAAAATCCGACCACATAGCCAGCCCCTATGAATATAGCCATAAAAGCTAGCATGGGATTCAGAAAATAAAAAATCACAACAGATACAAAGGTTAGCACAAAAACATTAAAGGCAATGGTGTCAGAAGCCAAGACTAGAATATAGGGTGTCAACCAGTCTAAGGTTTTTGAATCTAGGAAAAATAAGTGTTTATACATGATGACCTCCTCCTGCCAGTCTTTAGACTAGTCCCAGACTAAGAAGAAAACCCTTCCTCTACTTTTTATAATACTTCAAACCCCAAATGAGTAGAAGCATGATAAGCAAGCAGAGAACAGCACCAATATATGCGATTAGTTGTTGATAGAATTCTCCTGCTGTGACACCTCTATACAAACAAATAATAGACATAAAACCTGTCAAGCCGATATACATGAGTTGATTGGTTCTAGGACTAACCAAATCATCATCTTCAAACTTTCTTATCCTCATTTCTCTAGTGAGGTAAACAGTGACCAAAATAGAAGCCAAGTTAATAACCACTAAAAGAAATTGGAGAACTACGGAAAAATTTAAAAAACTGACGAGATAGAAACAGATAAGTAGAGACAAGTAAGGGCAACTGACCTAAGAACAATCTCGCAAGGAAGATGTTCCGTTTTTTAAAAAATATTTTTTTCATTGCTTTCTCCATTACAATTAAATGATATCTAATCATTTTCTAAAATTTGATAACTTTTGTGAAATGTTTTAGCAGAAACAACTCTATGATTGGTGATATCTATATAATCACCTGGATAACCAAGAACATACATTCCATAACCAGCAAATCCTCCTCCAACTGTTCCAACTAGACCAAACTTGATATTCGTTTCGAGAGAAGTGTTAAGACCTGCCATTAGAATGCGCACATGATTATCCAACCAAACCATATAATTTTTTTGAAAAGCTTCCTCTACCCAACTTGGTTTAGGAGTTGCTTGACCAATTTCCCAAACATCAACAATTTGATTCCCATATTTTGCCTTCATAGCTTCAATCCTTTTTAAATACCATTACATGAGTTTGGAGTTCCCCCTATACCATAAGGACCACATGGTTTTGAAAAATGTACAATAGGCCACTTACCATTTAATTGATCCAAAATTGGGTTGTCCAAAACAGTACGAAAAACAGAAACAAATAAGAAAGAATTGCACTCACTTTGAAAAGAATAGGGTGTTTTTTCATATAACTCCTCCCTACTATGACCTACCCTTGCCAGGCTCTACTACTGCAAGATTAAGAAGACAGTTTGTTCTTTTTAAGACTAACCCGACTACTAGATAATAGATATATTAAAGCATTAAAGACAATGAAAATATGTCCATAGAATAAAATCAGCTTCGCATCCAAACCAAGATAAAGTTTGATCATCACAAAGATGAGCAAAAGAATTTGAAACCATATCGTTTTTCCAAAAATAAATTTAAAACGGTTTTGAATGTCTGCCTCCTTGATTTTTACCGTCAACCCTTTATTGGTAAGAAGAAAAACTCCTGCTTCAAACAAGCCACTGTAGAGAACAAGCCACCCAATCGATTCATTAGAGATTTGTAAAAATGTCCCTAAAAGAATATTCAAAATACTACTCAAGAAAATAACAAGAAATAATCTATATTTCATTTTAAATACCTCCATTCACTTATTTCACGGACAGTTTAATAGAGCCTTCTAATCAAAGATTCTGTCAGAAAAAGAAGGCAAGCTACTTTTTATAATACTTCAAGCCCCAAATGAGCAGAAGCATGATAATCAAGCAGAGAATAGCGCCAATATAGGCAATCAATTGTTGATAGAATTCTCCTGCTGTGATCCCTCTATACAAACAAATAATAGACATAAAACCTGTCAAGCCGATATACATGAGTTGATTGGTTCTAGGACTAACCAAATCATCATCTTCAAATTCTCTTATCCTCATTTCCCTAGTGAGATAAACAGTAACCAAAATAGAAGCCAAGTTAATAACCACTAAGAGAAATTGGAAAACTAAGGAAAAATTTAAAAACTGACGAGATAGAAATAGATAAGTAGAGACAAGTAAGGGCAACTGACCTAGGAACAATCTCGCAAGGAAGATGTTCCGTTTTTTAGCAAGAAAAGTTTTCATTTCTTTGCTCCTTTCTTTTTAGTTAAAGCAAAATAAATCACAGCCGCAATCACATAGGCTATGGTATAAAATAGCTGATACCAAGTACTTTCCCTAAGCGGATAAAGAAAGATGGACATGATTAGATACAAGACGAAATGATCAGTATTTTTTTCTTCATAAAATTTCCTCCTAAATGTATGCTTTATCTTAGTTTGGCCACAACCTTTACACTGCTAGTATAGCACTCATTTTGACCTTGGATCACTCAAATCACGAATGGTCATCAAAACCTCTTGAATTGTTAAAAAATTTAAAAAAGCAAGCATGAAAAACATGCTTGCCCTGGGGAACTTGACAATGTGAAAATACAAAATAGAGAACTACTCACCCTCACTTCCGTATGTTCTCATATATTCTCATAATCGCAACAAGGATAGCAGCTGTCCCACTTGCCAAAGCGATAAGGGTAATGATAATGTTGAGGATTTCAGGCGTACTCCCTATTCTGTTGATAAGACGAAGTAGGGATATAACTGTCAACTGAATCAGGAGTATTGATTCTACTCTTACCATTGAAGTAAGTCTGTTTTCAACTGCATATAAAAAGACTGGTAGCATAACACAGGCTATAGCAATCACAAACAGGTTGCTCCCCGTTTCTTCTCCCTTGTTCACCACGGAAAGCATGAGAAGATTCGATGCTATGATTAACGCAGAACAGATGATAAAATAGGATTTCTTATTCATATAGGATACCTTTCATACTATAGTATTTTAATTGATGACTGCAGGCGGTACTTCTTTCCACAGATCTTCTAATCATCAACTGACATCGAGTGAATCGTTAACACCTGACGAAAGACTTGATCTTGACAGGTGGTATTGAGACTGGTATTAGGATGACTTTCCACAATCTTCATGACGGTATAGAGACCAACTCCTCTCTCCTCACCTTTAGAACTGGCTCCAAAGGAGAAAATCTCAGAAATATCTATCCCCTCTTCTTTGATGGCATTTTCGATGATAAAGGTCTCCTGTGCTCCATTTTTTAAAAAGGCGATTGAAACATGAGGTTGACAGGCTTCTACACTAGCTTCAATAGCATTGTCACAAAGGATAGACACAATGGTTAGAAAATCAAGTAGGCTCATCCCCTCAACCTGAATCTCCTCAGGAACTTCGACATTAAAGACAATGTACTTATCTCTAGCTTTTAGAAATTTCCCTGCTAGAAGACTTTTGAGGGCACGGTCCCGAATATTCACCAATCTGCCAAGGTCATATTTATTGTCCTGCAATTTTTGACTGGAATCCTTTAAAACGGAGTCGTAGACCTCTTTTATCTGTTCCATATCCTCCTCTTCAATGCCCAGACGTAAGCTGGTCAAAAGGTTGGTGTAGTCATGGCGAAAACTCCGTACTTCCTTGTAAAGTTCCTCTATATGCCGACTATAGCGTTCCATATCTCTGTAGCGCAAGGTCTGCTCTTGGTCCAATCTCTCATGGAGTTTGTCCTTCAAATAGGTATCCAGTTTCTTGATAATCCCCATAAAAAAGAGAAAGTAAAAGACTAGGATCAGATGGCGAACAGTCTTTGATTGAATACCTTGTTCATATTCAAAGAAAGACAGACTTTGCATCACCAAATAGTACGCCCCCATTATCCAGTTAATCGTAGTCAGGGACTTTTGAAAAGTTTTATCTAGAATCTCCCTTCTCAAGTTAGTGAAATCATAGTCCAACCATTTCAAAAAGACTAGGGAAATGAAGAAATTGAAAATTATTATACATAACCAAGCAAATGAGTAGTCATCATATACTTGCCCTTGTCCCAAAAATGGAAGCACAAAATAGGAAACACCTCTATGAAAGAGATTCACTAATATCATTGGAAAGAGACCATAAAAGAGAAGGAGTTTTTTAGGAAGTCCTCTTAACAATAAGAAAGATAAGCCTATGCCGTACAAGGGTTCCATAAAATAAAATAGGTAATTATCTCCCACCATATATTCAATCATTAAAAAAACAAAGGCCAACAGTATCTTAAAAAGAAAAGCCTTAAAAATCCTCTCAAAAGTGATACCAATTCCATCCACCTTAAAGAAAATGACAATTTCTAGTCCATGAGTAATAAGTGTATACAATAATATCCAAGCAATATTCATAAACTCTCCTAGCTCAGTGTAAGTTATTGATAGTCTCAGACACTTCCCTGACCTTATAACGCGCGATCATACAGCTTCCACCATTGGGAAAGTAAAGAAGTTTTTCTTTCTTATCCAAACGAACCACATTGGCAGGATTGATGAGAAAAGAGCGATGGCACTGCAAGAGACGGGGTTCCTGCTTGAAAACCTCCTCTAAACTCGCTGTAAATTCCAGCCTGTCTGTCTTGGTATAGAGAATAACACGATGGGCTCTGGGCGACGTTTCGAGATAGTAAACCTCTTTAAAAGGATACTGGAATTGGGCAAATTTTGATTTAAAATAAAAGCAATCTTCCGCCAGACTTTTACTGTCTTGACTATTGGCATAGAGGAGGGCTGTCTCGATACGAGATTCAAACTCCTCTGCCGAAAGAGCCTTATCAATGTAGTCCAAAGCAGAGACTTGATAGCGAAAGGACAGGGGCATAAACTCCGAGTGAGTCGTCACAAAGACAATCAGGGCATAAGGGTCCCGATCCCGAATCTTTCTTGCCACTTCTAGCCCCTTCATCTCCTCATTTCGAATCTCAATATCCAAAAAGAATAGCTGATGGGCCCCCTTCTCATGCACCTCTGCCAGCAGTTGGTCTGGTTTGCCAAAAACTTCAAAAGAGCTGGGAGTGATATGATGTTCTTTCAAAAGTTTCTCAATCGTCGTTTCAATTCTAGCTTGTTGGGAAAAATCATCTTCTAAAACAAATATTCTCATCTTCTTACTCTCCTTGTTTCAATTTCTTCCTAAAAAGAGAATAGCAAAAATACTATGATACAAGCCCACCAAATCCTAAACAGGCCTTTAACGCTCCTAAAGGGTATCTTGTTCCTCAAATAAGCATGATAATCTTACCACTATTTTATCATAAAATCTTAACAGTACCATTCAGGAAATTTCAAGGACAATTAAAGATTTGAAGGCGAAAAAGGAGATAAAAGTGATAAACTGACAGTATCAAAACACAGTTGCTAGAATCAAAACTAGCACCTAGATGAAAGGAGGAATTCTCATGACAGATATAGACCCCATCAAAAAAGCTCAGACTTTGATTACTGACTTAAACAAAGCCTATCAAGCATGCAAACAGGCAACAGCTGACGACGTCCGCTTTCAGGAGCAATTAAACTCTATTCTTGGTTTTTTAGCCAAGGCTGAGACAGTGGATAATCGAGTCTTGATTGAACTGGAAAAATTTTACCAGACTTCCAGTCTTCTCATGGGACTCAGCGCTCTTGATCCAGATGCTCCTACTCGCGCCGCTTGGCGGGCCTATGACCGCTTCCACTTTGACCAGGTCAAGACCAAGTTGAGTCTCTACGGACCAACCATTATCCTATAGTAACTAAAAAGAAGCTGAGACAAACGGAACTCAACTTCTTTTTTAGTGTCATACAGGCAATGTTAGTCCTGCATCTGACGTTTTACCTGATAAGGCAAATACAAGACTAGCAAAACCAAACCTGCTCCCAGCAAAGCTAGAAGGGGCAGTTTTTCTTGGAAGGTAATCAATCCAACAACTAATTCCACTACTAAGACCAAACTGGTCAATCCTCGGACTACAGCCTGTAAGCCTTTTTCCTTTTGCCCCTTGTCCAGTGGAAAGAGTTGGGTCAAATACTGGTAGTCAAAGGCGTGATAGAGGGCCAGCAACTGGAAGAGCAAGAGGTAGTTAAAGAGAACTACCACTGCTGTCGCAATCCAAGCTTGCTCGATAAAGACCTGCGCCAGCAAGGAAAGTAGGAGCAGACGAAGACTGAGCGCAAAGAGGTCTCCATTTCGCAGATAAGAACGCAGATAGAGATTTTGCCAAATCTTCCCAGGCACCTTCTGAACAGCCTTTAGGATAAAGTCCAGATAGGCACGACGCTTAATGCTGTTTGAAATTCCCTTGACCTGCGTAAAGAGGGCAAAGAAACGAAGCAAGACTTGCTTACGCTTGCTTTCTTGGGAAATGACATAGTCCCAGTCCAGTCCAGTTTCAGTGAAAAATTTGCTGGCCTTTTGACGAAAGAGGAAATATTTACCTACTCCCAATAAAAGCACATAGACCAGAAAAAACAGGCAAGCCATAGCCCATTGCTAAAAATAAAGGCGCAAATAACAGCAAGAAAAGGGTCTGGACAAAGAGCCAAAAGACTAGGGAAACGCCAGTTTGACGCTTGAGATGGAGTTTGATTTCCTCTTCTCCGACTAAGAGAAAGAGCTTGTCTGGAGCCTCCATATAGGTGGCAATTCCTCCCCAAAGCAAAAGTAAAACAGACGTAATTCCTACAAATAAAAGGATAGGCCAATGATTTTCAGGAAAATCTTGCAAGAGTTGACTGTACTGGTAGGCTAGAAAGCCCAGCAGGACAAGCAGGAACAAGACAAAGTGGTCATTAAGAACATAGCGCAGATAACCGACACACTCCTTACGAAAAGCCTGCTTTCTCTTTAAAAACAAGTCTTTCATAGCTCCTCCTCTTTGGTCAGAGCCAAGTAAATATCATTCAAACTAGCCTCAGGCATATCAAAGGCTTCGCGCAGTTGCAGGAGATTTCCCTTAGCACGCACCTCTCCCTTGTGAAGAATGACAAAAGCATCACACATCTTCTCCGCCGAATCCAGCACGTGAGTACTCATGAGAATAGACTTGCCTTTTTGCTTTTCCACTTCCAAAAGCTGAATCAAGTCGGCAATAGCCAGCGGATCAAGACCAAGGAAAGGCTCATCCACGATGAAAAGACTTGGATCCACCACAAAAGCACAGATAATCATGACCTTTTGCTTCATCCCTTTTGAAAAATGAACAGGGAACCAGTCTAATTTCTGGTCCAGACGGAACATTTTTAACAAAGGCTCTACTCGATCAAAAGCCACTTTCTGCTCAATACCATAAGCCATGGCAACCGTTTCGATATGCTCTCTGAGGGTCAATTCCTCATACAGGCTAGGTGTCTCAGGAATGTAGCCAATTTGCTTGCGGTAGCTCGTTGCATCTTCTTGCAGGGTCAAGCCATTGATATTGATAGAACCGCTATAAGGTGTCAACAGACCGATAATTTCATTGATCGTCGTTGATTTCCCAGCACCATTGAGACCAATCAAACCAACCAACTGCCCACTTTCAACTGTAAAGGACACATCTTTCAAGACAGGGACATGAACATAGCCACCTGTCAGGTTTTTAATTTCTAACATATTTTCTCCAAATCTGGTATAATGTAGCTATATTATATCAAAATTCAATACAGTAGAGGTAGATTTTATGTCAGATTGCATTTTTTGTAAAATCATTGCAGGGGAAATTCCTGCTTCAAAAGTATATGAAGATGAGCAGGTTCTTGCCTTTCTTGATATCTCTCAAGTAACACCAGGACACACCTTGGTCGTACCAAAAGAGCACTATCGCAATCTTTTGGAAATGGACGCTACTAGCGCCAGCCAACTCTTTGCCCAAGTGCCAAAAGTGGCTCAAAAAGTCATGAAAGCTACTAAGGCTGCTGGCATGAATATCATTGCTAACTGTGAAGAAATCGCAGGCCAAACAGTCTTTCATACCCACGTTCATCTCGTACCTCGCTACAGTGCGGACGATGACCTCAAGATTGATTTTATCGCCCACGAACCAGACTTTGACAAACTTGCTCAAGTCGCTGAAACTATCAAAAACGCCTAAGGAGTTGCCATGAAATTATCTAATCTACTGCTATTTGCAGGAGCTGCAGCAGGAAGTTATTTGGTCACAAAAAATCGCCAAGTCATCACAGATGAAGTCTTGAACACTACTGACCGCGTTCAAGCTATCAAGGATGATGTGGATATTATCCAAAATAGCCTGCAAATCATCGACCAGCAAAAAGAACTCATCAAGGAATATCAAGAAGACCTAACTTACAAGTTTAAGGTCTTGGAAAAAGATATCCAGACTAGACTAGCTGTTATCAAAGAAACACAGGAAATGAAGATAAGTAAAAAGAGCCAATTGGCTCTTTTTAGTTTATAGATTTTTTAAGACTTTCCTTAAGTAATGACGGACGGTAGCGACCTTCTTCGAAGTTCCATACCTAAACTTTGAGCCTAGGTCTCAAAGTTTCCGAACACCTGAAATCAAACGGTTTCAGGTGTTTTCATTACGGCGGAAAGTCTGGGAAGTATTTGATTTATACTCAATGAAAATCAAAGAGCAACTAAGAAACTAGCCGCAGCTTGCTCAAACACTGTTTTGAGGTTGTAGATAAGACTGACAAAGTCAGTCACATATATACGGCAAG
>CAKMOM010000024.1:0-36140 GCA_927910965.1 uncultured Streptococcus sp. | reverse complement strand
ATTAAATAGTGTTGATTTACCAACGTTTGGCAAACCAACGATACCTGCTGTTAAAGCCATATTTTCTCATTCTCCGTTTTCATTTCAATCCCTAATATTATAACACAAAAAGGGAAAACTTGCTAACCCTCTAACTAAGTGTTCTCATACTCTTCGAAAATCAAATTCAAACCCACGTCAACGTCGCCTTGCCGTACTCAAGTACAGCCTGCGGCTAGTTTCCTAGTTTGCTCTTTGATTTTCATTGAGTATAAATCCTAATTTTTTCTTACTGTTTTAATCCCTCTATTTATGGTAAAATAAGACTATTAAGTTTAAAGAGGATTCCCTATGAAATTACAAAAACCAAAAGGAACGCAGGATATTTTACCTGCTGAATCTGCCAAATGGCAGTACGTTGAGGGCTTTGCCCGTGAGATTTTCAAGCGCTACAACTATGCAGAAGTGCGCACGCCCATTTTTGAGCATTACGAGGTTATCAGTCGCTCTGTCGGAGATACAACGGATATCGTAACCAAGGAAATGTATGACTTTTATGACAAGGGTGACCGTCATATTACCCTCCGTCCAGAAGGAACAGCGCCAGTTGTCCGTTCCTACGTGGAAAATAAACTCTTCGCCCCAGAAGTGCAAAAGCCAAGTAAGTTCTACTACATGGGCCCTATGTTCCGCTATGAGCGTCCACAGGCAGGACGTTTGCGCCAGTTCCACCAGATTGGTGTTGAGTGTTTTGGCTCTAGCAATCCAGCTACCGATGTGGAAACCATCGCGATGGCAGCCCACTTCCTGAAAGAAATCGGTATCCAAGGTGTCAAATTACATCTTAACACTCTTGGAAATCCTGAGAGCCGTGCGGCCTACCGTCAAGCCTTAATTGACTATTTGACACCGCTCAAGGAGACCTTGTCTAAGGATAGCCAACGTCGTTTGGAGGAAAATCCTCTCCGTGTCTTGGACTCTAAGGAAAAAGAAGACAAGGTGGCAGTGGAGAATGCGCCGTCTATCTTGGACTTTCTTGATGAAGAAAGCCAAGCTCATTTTGATGCGGTGCGTCAGATGTTGGAAAATCTTGGAGTAGACTATATCATCGATACCAATATGGTGCGTGGTCTAGACTACTACAACCACACCATTTTCGAGTTTATCACTGAGATTGAGGGCAATGACCTGACAGTCTGTGCAGGTGGTCGTTACGATGGTTTGGTTGCTTACTTTGGTGGCCCTGAAACTGCTGGATTTGGTTTTGGACTTGGTGTAGAGCGCCTGCTTCTCATTCTTGAGAAGCAAGGTGTGTCCCTTCCTATTGAAAATGCCCTAGATGTTTATATCGCAGTCTTGGGTGAAGGGGCAAATGTCAAGGCCTTGGAATTGGTGCAAGCCCTTCGCCAACAAGGTTTCAAAGCAGAGCGTGATTACCTCAACCGTAAACTCAAAGCTCAGTTCAAGTCAGCCGATGTCTTTGCGGCTAAGACCCTCATCACCCTAGGCGAGAGTGAAGTCGAAAGCGGACAAGTGACGGTCAAGAATAACCAAACCCGAGAAGAAGTGCAAGTGTCACTTGAGACAATCAGCCAAAACTTCTCAGAAATCTTTGAAAAACTAGGATTTTAATAACAGAAAAACTGGTCAGAGAACTACTCTGACCTTTTTCTTTTGCAAAATGACAAAAATCATAAACTTTTTGACAAATATGCTTGTCAAAAAGAAAAAGATGTGTTACAATGTAAGCAAGTTAAGAGAAAAGGAGAAAGGAATGCTTAAAAATCGTCTAAAAGAGCTTAGAGCTCGCGATGGTCTCAATCAAACCGAACTAGCCAAGTTGGCAGGGGTTTCCAGACAGACCGTTAGCCTACTAGAACGGGATGAGTACACCCCATCCATTATCATTGCTCTGAAAATATCTCAAATTTTCAACGAAACAGTCGAATCGGTATTTCGCTTAGAGGAGGATGAGTGATGAACAAGTATAAAGTGATCTATTATGTAGTTGTCGTAGCTCTATTAATCAGCGTATTTCTATTGATTGGGATAGACTTAGGCTGGTTTAGTCCCTATCAAAGTAACCAATTTGTTTGGGCCTATTTTGCCCTCATACCAGTAATTGAATGGATTGAAAAGAAATCCAAAAATCTAGCAAGTGAAAAAGGAGAATGAATATGAAAAAGAATAAGAAAGGTGCCTTGTTATTTTTAATGTCTGTTGTCTTGGGAGGCTTCTTGGGTGGTTTTGTAGGGATGTTTAAGGCACGTGCCGAATCCTACGAAGTTATTTTAGATGTAAAAGTCTTGATACCCTGGATATCAGCTATTTGTTTACTGATAGGTTTCATTAGCATTCTTTTGACGTTCAATTTCTTAAAGAAAAGCAGAAAATTTCATTCCTTGTATCAAGAGGAAATGGATGATGACCTGAATGAAACCTATTATGTGCAAATGTATCGGAATCTCGAGTTTGGAACCATTGCTTTTAATATTACAAGCGTAGCGATTTTATTGGCTCTCTTCATTTCAGCAAGTGAAATGGTTGTACTAAATGGAAGCCATATAACCTTACCTCTTTCTTTTTTGGCATTAGTGCTGATTTTCAGTGTTCAAAAATATCTTTTTAAGACCATTGCGATTGTTCGTCAGTTTGATTTGGTATTTTTCTCTACACCAAAGGATATCTTAGAGCATTTCGATTCTTACGATGAAGGGGAGCGCAAGGCTAATTTGGAACAGAGTTTTCGGATTTTATTCCAATTAAATCAGTATGTCTTGCCAATCTTATATATTTTTCTTTTTATCATTTCTTTCTTGACAGGAAAGATTCAATTACTGTCCTTATTGCTTGTAGGAGCAATCCATGTTTATATCAATGTGATGCAGTTGCCTATGGTGAAACGTTATTTTAAATAAAGGAGTTTCTATGATTCGTGTTGAAAATGTAAGCAAAAGTTTTGGGAGCAAAAAAGCTCTTCACCAGATTTCTTTTGAGATTAAGGAGGGCGAAATCTTTGGTTTTCTTGGTCCTTCTGGCTCAGGTAAAACAACCATGATCAATGTTTTGACAGGTCAGTTGACTGCAGATCAAGGTAAAACAATTTTGTTAGGTAAGAATTCTCAAGATTTAACCTCCAATGATTTGGAACAAATTGGTATTGTTAGTGATGGCAGTGGTTTTTATGAAAAGATGAGTCTTTACAAAAATCTTCTCATCTATGCTAAGTTATATGGTCTCAAGTCAGATAGAGTAAATCAGGTGCTCCAACAGGTTGGATTGGCAGATGCTAAAGATATTATCGCAGAAAAACTATCTACTGGAATGAAACAACGAATGTTCTTGGCTCGTGCCCTTCTTAATGCTCCTAAGATTCTCTTTCTAGATGAGCCAACCAGTGGTTTAGACCCTACAACATCTAAGATGGTTCATACCCTACTTCAAGAATTAAAGCAGGCGGGGACAACTATCTTTCTGACCACGCATGATATGAATGAAGCAACTCTGCTTTGTGATCGCTTATCTCTTTTGAATAAGGGGAACTTAATAGAGTATGGAAGTCCGCAAGATATTATCCAGAAGTACCATGTGGATAAGAAAGTACGTGTGGTTTATAACGACGGACGAGAACAGATAGTTCCATTTGATGAATTACCACATTTAGACACGACAGATTTGATGGTGGTTCACTCTTGTGAGCCAACTTTAGAAGAAATCTTTATCAGATTGACAGGAGAAAAGTTAGATGTTTAGAAAATTAAATGCCCTACTATGGTTAAGAGTGCAAGTTCTTATCAGCAATTCAACTTTGTTGGCGACTCTATTGATGCCTTTTGGAATAGCTGTTCTATATAATGAATTCTTCAATAAGAATGGAGAATTGAGTATGTTTCTCCTCTCTTCGAGTTTGACGATGGTCTTGAGTATGGGAAGTGGTTATATGGTATCGATTATGATGGCAGAAGATAAGGAAAAGCGCAATCTTAAATCACTCATCCTAAGTGGTGTGACAGCAACAGAATATACTTTCAGTATGCTTGTTCTCCCTATTTTGATAATGTTATTTGCTATGATTGTACTGCCCATCTATCTTAAAGTAGATCTATCAAGTTACTTATTGGCCTATGTTATCTATTTAATCCTAGCAACTATTAGTATTATTTTTCTCAACCTTTTAATCGGTGCAGTGTCAGATACTCAATCTAAAGCGCAAGTCTATAGTATCTTTCCTATGTTAATCGTCTCTTTTTTACCTATAATTGCTCTTCAAAATGATACGCTTCAGAAAGTGTTGGATTACTCTTTTATTGGTCCAATTGTAAATCTTTTAAATAAAAAAGGTGGGGAAATATCTTTTTCTAATATCGGTATGTTACTTGCCTGGGTACTTGTGTTAGGAATAGCAAACCTCTTTGTATTGAAAAACAGCTATAAAGCAAGATAGGAGTTATCAATGAAATTACTTAAAAATCTTGGCTGGTTTCTTCTAGCCCTTCTATCCTTTTTCTTTGGTTATGGCTTTATTCAGGGGCTCGCGACTACGTCGCTTGCCTTAGGCGCGTCACCTTATGCTGTTACCTTACTTTATGTGGCCTTGGCTGGAGTTTATGTGTACGGCATTTATAAATGGTACCAGAAAGGCCCTGTCCATATTGAGAAGAGTGGCTTTAATCGATTTATTTGGCTCCCTGCCTTGGTTTGGTTCTTATCTCTTGTCGTTCAATTCTTCCTGCCAATGATCCTTCAGTAAATCAGCAAATAGCGACAGACTTGACCTTGTCTCAACCACTTTTCTCATTCTTTGCGGTCGTTATTTTTGCTCCTTTGACGGAAGAACTTATCTTTAGAGGAATGCTGGCGCGCTATCTCTTTCCTAAGCAGGACAATAGTAAACAAACCCTGATTTTTCTTTTAATATCTAGTATTATCTTTGCCTTGATTCATTTCCCAGGAACTTTGCAACAGTTTTTGGTTTATGCTAGTCTAGGATTGAGTTTGGGGCTGGCTTATGTAAGTCGAAAAGGTCTTCTTTACAGCATTTCTCTTCACGCTTTGAATAATTTAGTCAGCTTTTTGATGATTCTCATGCTATAATAGAGTCAGGAGGTCACATGAAACGAGTAATTTTATTAGCAGTGATTCAGGCAGTCGTTCTATTTTTCATCATTGGAGCGCTAGCTTATGCCTTTAAGGGCGATTTCTTCTACAACTATCTAGCAGTAGTCTTTGCCCCTATTGCAGGTGTTTTGCGCTTTGGGACAGCTTACACAACAGAAATTGTCTTGCCTCGAAAGGCAGCCGAAATTGCTGAAAAGCGTAAAGCAGGCAAAAATTCAAAATAAAAGAGTCCGGTGAACTTCATCGGATTTTTGTATTGGCGTTAATTTTTAGAGTCTTCACTTGATTTTTAAAGTCAGGCAAACTTTTCTGATGATTTTCATGAAGAGCCTGCGCTTTTATGGTAAAATAGTAACAGAATAAAAGAGGAGAGAAACAATGAAACGTAGTATGTATGCTGGTCGTGTTCGTGAGGAACACATCGGACAAGAAATGACCTTGAAAGGATGGGTTGGCCGTCGTCGTGACCTTGGTGGTTTGATCTTTATCGACCTTCGTGACCGTGAAGGAATCATGCAGTTGGTTATCAACCCTGAAAAAGTTTCTGCAGAGGTCATGGCAACAGCTGAAAGCCTTCGTAGCGAATTTGTTATCGAGGTGACTGGACAGGTCGCTGCGCGTGAGCAAGCCAATGATAAGTTACCAACTGGTGCAGTTGAGTTAAACGTGACAGCTCTGACAGTGCTTAATACAGCTAAGACAACACCATTTGAGATTAAGGATGGGATTGAGGCCAATGACGATACACGTTTACGTTACCGTTATCTTGACCTTCGTCGCCCAGAAATGTTGGAAAATCTTAAACTTCGTGCTAAGGTGACCCACTCTATCCGCAACTACTTGGATGAGTTGGAGTTTATCGACGTGGAGACACCATTCCTTTCTAAGTCAACGCCTGAAGGGGCGCGTGACTACTTGGTACCGTCTCGTGTTAATAAAGGGCATTTTTATGCTCTTCCTCAAAGTCCACAAATCACGAAACAGCTCTTGATGAATGCTGGTTTTGACCGTTATTACCAAATCGTTAAATGCTTCCGTGACGAGGACTTGCGTGGAGACCGCCAGCCTGAGTTCACTCAGGTCGACTTGGAAACTTCATTCCTTACTGAGCAAGAAATCCAAGACATCACAGAAGGCTTGATTGCGCGCGTGATGAAAGAAACCAAAGGCATTGAAGTCACTCTGCCATTCCCTCGTATGAAATACGATGATGCGATGTCTCTTTACGGTTCTGACAAGCCAGATACCCGTTTTGACATGTTGCTTCAGGATTTGACAGCAGTGGTCAAAGGTGTAGACTTTAAAGTCTTTTCAGAAGCACCTGCTGTAAAAGCAATTGTAGTCAAAGGAGCTGCGGACAACTATTCACGTAAAGTCATCGACAAGATGACCGAAGTAGCCAAACAGTATGGTGCCAAAGGTCTTTCTTGGGTCAAGGTGGTTGATGGAGAATTAAACGGACCAGTTGCCAAGTTCTTGACAGGCATCCAAGCAGAATTGACAACAGCGCTTGCTCTTGAAGATAAGGACTTGGTTCTCTTTGTAGCGGATACGCTTGAAGTGGCCAATGCAACGCTCGGTGCCCTTCGTGGACGTATTGCCAAAGAGCTTGGCTTGATTGATAACGATAAATTCAACTTCCTTTGGGTGGTTGACTGGCCAATGTTTGAATGGTCTGAAGAAGAAGGTCGTTACATGAGCGCCCACCATCCATTTACACTTCCACAGGAAGAAACTGCTCACGAACTAGAAGGTGATTTGGCTAAAGTTCGTGCCATTGCTTATGATATCGTCTTAAACGGTTATGAACTTGGTGGTGGTAGCCTTCGTATCAACCAAAAAGACCTTCAAGAACGCATGTTCAAGGCTCTTGGTTTCTCAGCTGAAGAAGCAAATGACCAGTTTGGATTCCTTCTTGAAGCCATGGACTATGGTTTCCCACCACACGGTGGTTTGGCTATCGGTCTTGACCGTTTTGTCATGTTGCTTGCAGGAGAAGAAAATATCCGTGAAGTCATTGCCTTTCCTAAGAACAACAAGGCAACTGACCCAATGACACAAGCTCCTTCAACAGTAGCTCTCAAACAACTAGAGGAACTCAGCTTACAAGTAGAAGAAGATGAAACAAGCAAAACGAATTAAGCGGTGGCGCTATTATCTGCGTCGCTTTGCTTATCAGATAAAAATTTTACGTGTTTTACAAAGCATTTCTCGGGAAAAATATGATGAGAAGATTTCGGCCTCTCTGGTCTATGGTTTTTTATCAGCAGTAGCGGTCAATTTCTTTTTCCAACCGGGGCATGTGTATTCGAGTGGTGCGACAGGTCTGGCACAGATTATCTCTGCCTTGAGTAATCACTGGTTTGGTTTTCACATTCCGATTTCACTGACCTTTTACGCCATTAATTTTCCTTTGATGGTCTTGGCTTGGTATCAGATTGGCCATAAGTTCACCGTCTTTACCTTTATCACGGTATCTATGAGTTCCTTCTTTATCCAGTTTGTCCCTGTGGCGACCTTGACAGAGGATCCTATTATCAATGCCCTTTTTGGGGGTGTTGTCATGGGCTTGGGGATTGGTTTTGCTCTTCGAAACAATATCTCCAGTGGTGGGACGGATATCGTCAGTCTGACCATTCGCAAGAAAACAGGTAAGAATGTCGGCAGTATTTCTTTCTTGGTAAATGGGACCATCATGTTGATAGCTGGTTTAACCTTTGGTTGGAAATACGCTCTCTACTCTATGATTACCATCTTTGTCTCTAGCCGTGTGACAGACGCTGTCTTTACTAAGCAAAAACGTATGCAGGCCATGATTGTGACCAATCATCCAGACAAGGTCATTGAAAAAATCCATAAAAAATTGCACCGCGGAGCAACTATGATCCACGATGCGGAAGGAACTTATAATCACGAAAGAAAGGCAGTTTTAATCACTGTCATTACACGTGCAGAGTTTAATGAATTTAAACAGATTATGAAACAGGTGGATCCAAGTGCCTTTGTCTCTGTATCGGAGAATGTTCATATTCTGGGACGATTTGTTGAAACAGATAATTAGTGGCCAAAAAAACCAGCGCGAGCTGGTTTTTATTTTTCAACAATTTTATGTCCAATCAACTGGCGATAACAAATTTGTTTATTGCTTTTAGCATCATTGATGATCTGGAGAATAGTTTCAAAGGAAACACGACCAAGCTCCAAACTATTGATATCGACATAGGCTGCCAAGTTGAGCTTGGGATTGACTGAGTCGAAGCTGAGGACAGGGACATCCAGTTGGTGTTTTGCGATGTAATCACAGACCCCTGCAGCAAGGAGACTATCAATGGTAATAATAGCGTCAATATTTGGATCGTGTTTGAAGAGAAGTCTACTAAAGCGATAACCATTATCTTCAAGAAATTCAGTAGCAAAGTAAGTCAGATTAGTATCGAGAGGAAGTTGGTATTGTTTTAGAGCTAGCTCGTAACCTGTCAGACGGTCTTGTGTTACGAAGAGTCGCTTAGTACCTCCGATAAAGGCAATTCGCTTGCATCCTTTTTTGATGAAATACTCTGTCGCATCAAAACCAGCTTGGACATTGTCATTATCGACAAGTGGAATGAAGGGAGATAGAGATTTACCTAAGATAAGGAAAGGAAATTGCTCGTCTGCTACTAACTTAACCAAAGGGTCCTCTTCTTGGGCATAAAGGAAAATTAAACCGTCTACACGTTTACCATAGACCATTTGTGAGATGGCAGTAAGACGCTCCTTCTCATCTTTCCCTGTTGCTATCTGAATGGCATAGTGGTTTTCAGATGCGACTTGAGAGATGCCACGTAGGACTGATGGAAAGAAAGGATTCTGGTAGAAGGCGTCTGAGTCGTCAGGAAGAACCAATCCGATAACTTGGGTATAACTGCTTACCAAGCTACGAGCGTTGAGGTTGGGGTGGTAATTAAGCTCCTTCATAGCCTTGCGAACACGTTTTTTTAGTTTCGTCGCTAATGGTTGATTTATTTTGAATAACACGGGTTACGGTTGAAGGCGAAACACCAGCAGCCTTGGCCACGTCTTTAATCGTAACGGGCATAAAAATCTCCTATTTATGTTAATCTGGATCACGGAAATGCGTTTTATAAAAGATAGTGACCAGATATAGAACAAAAAGAATGTTTTGTACAGTAATCAGAGTTGTCATATTTTGGCCAAAGAGTCCCAAAATAAGCGTAATTAGAGTTGGTAATCCTAAACAGTTCAAGATAAAATGGTAGCACTCTTTAAAGGTTCTAAATGAAAAGAGGCGTGATTTCTTAGTGATATAAAGAAGAAGACTAGCTCCTAGAGAGACGATAAAGAAATTCAAACCAAAGAGGAAGCTCGCACCGAGAACTAGGAAGAGACTGATATAGACACGATTTTGTTGGTACCAGTCTGTAGAAATCGCTTGGGTCAAGCTGTCTTTGCTTTTGAAACTCTCAGTCTGAATGGCTCGGTAAGAGATGCGGGTCAATTCTTTGCTTTCCTTGCTGATGACGAGCTCATTCGTATCGAAATGCAGTTGCAAGTCCTTCGGTAACTCCTTGCTTTGACTTGGACCAATCACAATAGAAGGCGCTTGACTGGCAGTTCCTGTATAAGTTAAGTCACCATCAACAATTTTAGCATGCTCAGAGAGATCCTGGACAACTTCATCTGTCAATGGTTCATAGACATTATCGATAAAGGTTTCTAGCGGATAAGTCTCCTGGGAGCTGTTTTGAATGGCAATGGGTACCATAGACAAGCTGATAAGGAAGATACTGGTAAAGAGTAGTTGAAACCAGTTGAGTCCGAAACGTTTGGACAGGGGCTTACGAAATCCCCAAATACTTGAAAAATAGGAAAATGGATATGGAAGCATAGGTATCTTTCTAAAAGGTGTTTTCTATATGAGTATTATTATATAGAGAAATGTGCTTTATTTCAAGTCTAGGAGATAAATTGCTTATCGCAAGGATATTATTTACAGTAGCAATCGCTAATACTCAATGAAAATCAAAGAGCAAACTAGGAAGCTAGCTGCAGGTTGCTCAAAGCACGGCTTTGAGGTTGGAGATGCAACTGACGTGGTTTGAAGAGATTTTCGAAGAGTATAAAATGAAAAGGGTGGCGGGGATATATTATCCCTTGTCGCCACCACTTGTAAGTCCTGAAACAAAGTTCTTTTGTAGGAAGAAGAAGAGAATACAGATTGGAAGGGCGATGAGGATAGCACCTGCTGAGAAGTAGGCGATCTTCATGTTTTTCACATTGCTAACGAAGGTTTGGAGACCAACGGCAACAGTAAAGTATTCTTTCTCACGAAGCAAGAAACTAGAGAGGATGTAGTCTCCGAAAGGTCCCATGAAGGCCCAGAGGGCTTGTACGGCAACCATTGGGCGAACAAGTGGAAGAACAATTTGCCAGAAGCGGCGGAAGTGTCCTGCACCATCTAGTTTTGCAGATTCGTCTAGAGACATTGGCACGGTATCGAAGTAGCCTTTCATGAGCCAAGCATTCATCGGGATACCTCCACCAACGTAGAGGAAGATGAGGAACCAGCTGTGGTTAAGGGCGTTCAACATAAGCGCCATAACGAAGAAGGCTGTCAAAGCGGCCATGGTTGGCACCATTTGGATAATCAAGAAGAAGACCAAACTTTGTTTACGAGCCAAGAAGTTGTAACGGCTGTAGGCATAACCAGCAAGTACGATGATACTTGTTTGAACAACCATGGTAATCAAGGCGATAATCAAAGTGTTGAGGTACCAAGTACCGTACAAGGTTTCAGTGAAGAGGCCTTTAAAGTTATCAAAATTGAGGTCGATATTAGTATCTAGTTTAAAGGCTGAGACGTTACCTGCTTTAAAGGCTGACATAATGGTAATCAAAAGTGGATAGATAATCACGATTGATAGGCAAATTAAGTAGAGGTAAGTAAGGGTTTGAGTCAGTCTACGTTTGAGTTTAATTGAGTTATTCATCTTAGACATCCTCCATATCAAATGCGTGTAGTTTCTTGAATGCGATCATAGAGATTGAGATGACAATGATAGAGATAATCAAGGTAACAGCTGCCGCCATTGAGTATTGAGGAGATGTACCTGTTGTCAAACGGTAGATCCATGAGATCAAGATATCGGTTGAACCAGCTCCACCTCCGACACTACCAGGTCCTCCACCATTGAAGAGGTACATGATAGAGAAGTTGTTAAAGTTGAAGGTGTATTGGCTAATCAAAGTAGGTGCTGCAACAGCCAAGATCATTGGGAAAGTGATGTTGCGGAATTTTTGCCAAGCATTAGCACCGTCAATATAAGCTGCTTCGTAAAGGTCGTTAGGAATAGATTGTAAGATACCTAAAGTCAAAACGTAGATGTATGGGAATCCAAGCCAACCTTGCATCATAATCAAGGCAACCTTAGTCCAAGTTGGGTCTGTTTTCCAAGGAATAAGAGCACCATCAAGGAAAGGAAGGAATTTAGCAAAGATCGGCAAGACTTGAGTGTTGATAGCACCGACACTATCATTAAACATATTTGAGAATGTCAAGATAGTGATGAAGGCTGGGACAGCCCAAGGAAGAAGGAAAATAACACCAAAGATACGTTTTCCTTTGATAAATGGTTGGTTAGCAATGATAGCTGTGAAGATACCAATGACAATCTGCAAAGTTGAGGCAGATAAAGCCCAGATGATAGTCCAAGAAAGAACAGAACCAAAGGCAGAACGGAAGGTACTCAAGCTCCAAATGTTTGTAAAGTTTGTCAAACCAACCCAGTCCAACAATTTGTTTGGTGGCAAGTGTTGGAAGTCGTAGTTGGTAAAGGCAATCATCAAGGTTACGATAACTGGGAAGATGATTGCAAAAGTCATAGCAATGTAAGAAGGAATAATCAAGAGGTAAGGGAAACCATTTTCATAGATTCCTTTGACCATTTCTTTAAAGGTAAGTGCTACTGGAATACCATTATTAATGTGTTTGGCAGTTGTATGTGCATCTTTGATATTTGCGAAATAAAAGAGTACATAAACAACTACAAAGATTAAATGGAAGGCACCGCGAATCAGCATGAAGAGGGAATTATCACGACCTGGCTTGTCACCAAGAGTGATGAGGTTGCTCAATTCAGGGGCTGCAAGTGCTAGGAAATAAAGGACAAATACGATGGTTACACCAAGGAAGATGAAACCTTTGGCTTTTTGTTTATTGTAAATCTGTCCTAACCCAGGAATGATAGACAGCAGGGCTGCTTTACTAGGTTGTTGCTTTTCCATAATAACTCCTTTCATAGGATACTGGTTTCTAATTAAAACCTTAACTATATATGTTTTCTATTGATAAATTCAAAGGGGGATTTGAATTCCACCCCCCTTGAACAAATTTTTTATTCACCAAATTTTTGTTTGATTGTTTCTTTGATCAATGTTACAGCATCGTTAGCTGCTGTTTTAGCATCTTTCTTGCCACTTACAGCTTCAAACAACATTGTTTTAGCTGGGTCCCAAACTGCTGACATTTGAGAGATGTTTGGCATTGGTTGAGCGTTTTGGAATTGTTTGATAACAGCTGTTGTCAACTCATCGTTTTTACCTTCAGCGTATGAACGAGCCTCAGTGTTAGCTGGGATTTCGTTAGTTGTATCGTAGAAGGCTTTTTGTTCTTCAGTTGAAACAAGGAAGTCTACAAATTTTTGAGCAGCTTCAAGGTTCTTAGTGCTTGATGGGATGATCCAAGCTTTACCACCACCAAATGCTGCGTAGTCTTTTCCGTTTGGAAGAGTTGGGATAGTTGCAACACCGTAGTTTACTTTAGCGTCTTTGAAGGCTTTAGCTTTCCAAGGTCCATCGATGATAGCAGCTGTTTTACCTTCTTGGAATTGAGTTTGGATTAGGTTTCCAGCTCCTTCAGTATCTTGCATACCTTTAGGCCATTTTTCATACCAAGATTTAGCGTACTCTACACCTTTGATAGCGCCGTCGTTTGCAAGACCGATGTCTTTAGCGTCTTTACCGTTTTGTCCGAATACGTAACCGCCGTTACCAGCAAGAAGTCCGTATGCAAAGTAGAAGTTTGTCCAGTCAGCTAGGAAAGCAGAAGTTTTTCCATCTTCTCCAGCGAAGGCATATTTGCTATCTTTAGCAAGGTTTTCTAAGTCAGCAAAAGTTTTTGGAGCTTCTTTTATCAAGTCTTTGTTGTAGTACATAACAAGTGACTCGATAACGGCAGGAGCACCGTAAACTTTACCGTTAGCAGCTGTTACAAGAGATTTAGTTTTATCATCTGTTTTAGCGCCGTCGCTCAATTTAACTTCTGAAAGTTGTCCGTCAGTACCAAGGCTACCTACACGGTCGTATGGTGCCATCATAACGTCAGCAGCTTTACCAGATTGGTTATCTAGAGAAAGGTTGTCAAGACCACCCATTTGGTCTCCGGTTTTGATAGTCACTTTTACGCCAGCTTCTTTTTCGTAAGCTTTTGCAGCTGATTCAGCAAATGCTTTATATTGATCTTCAACGTAAAGAGTGATTTCTTTCGCTTCAGATGAACCAGAATCAGCAGGCTTATCAGCAGTTTTGCTTCCGCAAGCTACCAAAAGCAAGCTAGCAAGTGTAACAGTTCCAAGCACAGCAGCGCTCTTCATGAATTTAGATGACATAATGTATTCCTCCTAAAGAATAACAAATTTTATAATGAGGAAACGCAAACGTTTTCCTTTATGGGACTAGTATAGCACAAACAGAAAACGGTTGCAAGTGTTTTCTGTAAAAATTTTAAAAAAAATTCACGAATAGGGTAAGCGTTTTATTTGTTTATAATAGAAGAAAAGTCAGAAAATATATTTTCATGATTTTACTGAAATTATTTAGGGAAACGATTGCCTAGTTTTTGAACAAAAAATAAATTGCTCTAGACCAAAAGTAAGCTAAGTTGTGCCTTCAATTTGTAGTTGAAGAAGATTTTGTAAATAGAAAAGGAAAATGTATATGTATACATAAAGAAGGACAACTTTTTTTAAAAAAATAATCAAAACTTTTTTTAAAAACGCTTGCAATTATTCCAAAAATGAAGTATACTTATCTTAACGCAAACGTTTGCGTCCAAAAATGAAAATTTAAACTACAAATACACGAGGTGTTGTTTATGAAAAAACGTCAAAGTGGTGTGTTGATGCACATCTCTTCTCTCCCAGGAGCCTACGGAATCGGATCATTTGGTCAAAGTGCTTACGACTTCGTTGATTTCTTGGTTCGTACCAAACAACGTTACTGGCAAATCCTTCCATTAGGAACAACTAGTTACGGAGATTCTCCTTACCAATCTTTCTCAGCCTTCGCAGGGAACACTCATTTTATCGATTTGGATATCTTGGTGGAGCAAGGCTTGTTGCAAGCAAGTGACCTTGAAGGAGTTGACTTTGGTAGCGATGCATCTGAAGTTGACTATGCTAAAATCTACTATGCACGTCGTCCTCTTTTAGAAAAAGCGGTGAAACGTTTCTTTGAAGTCGGAAATGTTAAAGATTTTGAGAAATTTGCTCAAGACAACCAATCATGGCTTGAGCTCTTTGCTGAGTATATGGCTATCAAAGAGCATTTTGAAAATCTTGCTTGGACAGAATGGCCAGATGCAGATGCTCGTGCTCGTAAAGCTTCAGCACTTGAAAGTTACCGTGAGCAATTGGCAGACAAGTTGGTTTACCACCGTGTGACTCAGTACTTCTTCTTCCAACAATGGTTGAAATTGAAAGCCTACGCTAACGACAACCACATCGAAATCGTTGGGGACATGCCAATCTACGTAGCGGAAGATTCAAGCGATATGTGGGCAAATCCACATCTCTTCAAGACAGATGTCAACGGTAAGGCAACTTGTATCGCAGGATGCCCACCCGATGAGTTTTCTGCAACTGGTCAGCTTTGGGGTAACCCAATCTATGACTGGGAAGCAATGGACAAAGACGGTTACAAATGGTGGATTGAACGCTTGCGTGAAAGCTTCAAAATCTACGATATCGTTCGTATCGACCACTTCCGTGGTTTCGAATCTTACTGGGAAATCCCTGCTGGTTCCGATACAGCAGCACCTGGTGAGTGGGTCAAAGGACCTGGCTACAAGCTTTTTGCAGCCGTTAAGGAAGAACTTGGTGAGCTAAACATCATCGCTGAAGACCTCGGCTTCATGACTGATGAAGTTATCGAATTGCGTGAACGTACTGGCTTCCCAGGAATGAAGATTCTTCAATTTGCTTTCAACCCAGAAGACGAAAGTATCGATAGCCCACACTTGGCACCTGCTAACTCAGTTATGTACACAGGAACACACGATAACAATACGGTCCTTGGTTGGTACCGTAACGAGATCGATGATGCGACTCGTGAGTACATGGCTCGCTATACTAACCGTAAAGAATACGAAACAGTTCCACACGCTATGCTTCGTACAGTCTTTTCATCAGTTAGCTTCATGGCAATTGCAACTATGCAAGATTTGCTAGAATTGGATGAGACAGCTCGTATGAACTTCCCATCTACCCTTGGTGGAAACTGGTCTTGGCGTATGACTGAAGATCAATTGACACCAGCTGTCGAGGAAGGTTTGCTTGACTTGACAACAATCTATCGACGAATTAATGAAAATTTGGTAGAATTAAAGAAATAATACAATATCAGGAGACACCTTAAACATGTTATCACTACAAGAATTTGTACAAAATCGTTACAATAAAACCATTGCAGAATGTAGCAATGAAGAGCTTTATCTTGCTCTTCTTAACTACAGCAAGCTTGCAAGCAGCCAAAAACCAGTCAACACTGGTAAAAAGAAAGTTTACTATATCTCAGCTGAGTTCTTGATTGGTAAACTCTTGTCAAACAACTTAATCAACCTTGGTCTTTACGACGATGTCAAAAAAGAACTTGCTGCTGCAGGTAAAGACTTGATCGAAGTTGAAGAAGTTGAATTGGAACCATCTCTTGGTAATGGTGGTTTGGGACGTTTGGCTGCCTGCTTTATCGACTCAATTGCGACTCTTGGTTTGAATGGTGACGGTGTTGGTCTTAACTACCACTTTGGTCTTTTCCAACAAGTTCTTAAAAACAACCAACAAGAAACAATTCCAAATGCATGGTTGACAGAGCAAAACTGGTTGGTTCGCTCAAGCCGTAGCTACCAAGTACCATTTGCAGACTTTACTTTGACATCAACTCTTTACGATATTGATGTTACTGGTTATGAAACAGCAACTAAAAACCGCTTGCGTTTGTTTGACTTGGATTCAGTTGATTCTTCTATTATTAAAGATGGTATCAACTTTGACAAGACAGATATCGCTCGCAACTTGACTCTTTTCCTTTACCCAGACGATAGCGATAAACAAGGTGAATTGCTCCGTATCTTCCAACAATACTTCATGGTTTCAAACGGTGCGCAATTGATCATCGATGAAGCAATCGAAAAAGGAAGCAACTTGCATGACCTTGCTGACTACGCTGTTGTACAAATCAACGATACTCACCCATCAATGGTTATCCCTGAATTGATCCGTCTTTTGACTGCACGTGGTATCGAGCTTGACGAAGCAATCTCAATCGTTCGTAGCATGACTGCCTACACTAACCACACAATCCTTGCTGAAGCCCTTGAAAAATGGCCTCTTGAATTCTTGCAAGAAGTGGTTCCTCACTTGGTACCAATCATTAAAGAATTGGACCGTCGCGTGAAAGCAGAATACAAAGATCCAGCTGTTCAAATTATCGATGAGAGCGGACGTGTTCACATGGCTCACATGGATATCCACTACGGATACAGTGTTAACGGAGTAGCGGCACTTCATACTGAAATCTTGAAAAATTCTGAGTTGAAAGCCTTCTACGACCTTTACCCAGAAAAATTCAACAACAAAACAAACGGTATTACTTTCCGTCGTTGGCTCATGCATGCTAACCCAAGATTGTCTCACTACTTGGATGAGATTCTTGGAGAAGGTTGGCACCATGAAGCAGATGAGCTTGAAAAACTTTTGTCTTATGAAGACAAAGCAGCTGTCAAAGAAAAATTGGAAAGCATCAAGGCTCACAACAAACGTAAATTGGCTCGTCACTTGAAAGAACACCAAGGTGTAGAAATCAATCCAAACTCTATCTTTGATATCCAAATCAAACGTCTTCACGAGTACAAACGCCAACAAATGAACGCCTTGTACGTGATTCACAAATATCTTGATATCAAAGCTGGTAACATCCCTGCTCGCCCAATAACAATCTTCTTCGGTGGTAAGGCAGCTCCAGCCTACACAATCGCTCAAGACATCATCCACTTGATCCTTTGCATGTCAGAAGTTATTGCTAACGATCCAGCAGTAGCTCCACACTTGCAAGTGGTTATGGTTGAAAACTACAACGTTACTGCAGCAAGCTTCCTTATCCCAGCATGTGATATATCAGAACAAATCTCACTTGCTTCTAAAGAAGCTTCAGGTACTGGTAACATGAAATTCATGTTGAACGGAGCTTTGACTCTTGGTACTATGGACGGAGCTAACGTGGAAATCGCTGAGTTGGTTGGCGACGAAAACATCTACATCTTTGGTGAAGATTCAGAAACTGTTATCGACCTTTACGCAAAAGCAGCTTACAAATCAAGCGAATTCTACGCTCGTGAAGCTATCAAACCATTGGTTGACTTCATCGTTAGCGATGCAGTTCTTGCAGCTGGAAACAAAGAGCGCTTGGAACGTCTTTACAATGAATTGATCAACAAAGACTGGTTCATGACTCTTCTTGACTTGGAAGACTACATCAAAGTCAAAGAGCAAATGCTTGCTGACTACGAAGACCGTGACGCATGGTTGGATAAAGTCATCGTTAACATTTCTAAAGCAGGATTCTTCTCATCTGACCGTACAATCGCTCAGTATAACGAAGATATCTGGCACTTGAACTAATACTCTTCGAAAATCTCTTCAAACCACGTCAGCTTTATCTGCAACCTCAAAGCTGTGCTTTGAGCAACCTGCGGCTAGCTTCCTAGTTTGCTCTTTGATTTTCATTGAGTATAAGATACAAAATTTATACTAATACATCTTGTAAAAAAGCGAGTTTCGATTGAAATTCGCTTTTTTAAATGCTGTGGATTTGGGTCAATCTTGTCTAAAAATAGGGAAATCCTAGATACAGTGAAGGCTTTAAATGCTGGTTTTTACTGTCTTCAGCCTTATATTTCTTCGTAGTTGATTACCTCATATCTCTTGTAGTCGCTTACATAAAGTATTATAATATGATTATAGGAAAGAAGGTGTTTTTATGTGGAAAAAATATTTTTCAAAATATAAATGGACTGATTTATTTTGGATACTATTTGTTATTTTGACCTGCCTCTATATAGGTAACAACGATTTGCTTCCTCTCAATCATCAAGAAATCTCTTTTCGTGGTAGCGTTTGGGGTCTGGTACTGGCCTTATTTCACTTGCTATTTATTGATAAGTTTGTTATCTCGAATCGAAAATAAATATTAGAACTATGCCTGACTGGCTACTTTTGTGATTGATTTTGGAGGAAGATTTTGTCTCTATTATTTATTATTTTAAATTTGTTTATCTTGTACAAGATTTATTCTTTGAGGCGGGAGAAATCGAAATACTTGATTTATACGGCCTATATCATATTTGGGGCAAATGTACTATATGGTGTTCAATGGTTATTAAAAGAACTGGTTTCAAAGATTTCCTCTTAATGTGTATAGAAACTCCAGCGATTTTTGCATAACAAAACGCATAAGATTAAGGTTTTGAGTACCTGTTCTTATGCGTTTTTGTAATATTGAAGATTTTCGGTAAGTTTTATACCTTTGGGAAGTCTAGTTTAGAATGCTTGCCCAACAAGTATCTCAGCTTCAATGGTAATCTCTGTCAGTTGGCTCCAGTCAATCTTGCTCTGGTCGATGTGAAAGAGTAGGGGTGTCATGCTGAGTAGGGCTTGGAGCTGATCTGCTGTGATAGTCTTGGTCAGAGAGGCAGTTTTACTGGATAAGATAGTGAAGTTGTTTTGGAAATGATTTTTGATATCTTGGTTGGAATACTCCTTGTTTGTCAGCTGGTCTTGTACCTTCTGACGGATTTCCTTGAGGTGATTTTCAGTTGGAATAACCTTTATCAAGATGCCGTCTTTGGATAAAACGCGACGAAATTCTCCATAGTTGGCAGGTGAGAAGATATCAAGCAGGATATCCATGCTGGCGTCTTTTATAGGAAGACGAGCCAAGTCACCAACGAACCAATTGACTGCCCAGTTTGGTTCACTCTTGGCAGCGATTTGGACGGAATCTTTGGAGATGTCAAAGGCATAGAAGGTTTTGTCAGGATGACTTTCTTGGAGTTTGCGAGAATAGAATCCTTCGCCACAACCGATATCTAAGACTGTGGTGCTAGTTTCTGAACTGGCTAGCAAGTCAGATACAGCCTCTAAAATAGCCTGATAAAAGCCGGCTTCTAGGATTTGTTGACGATTTTGAAAATTTTCCTTGTCGTAGTTAGCAGATTGCTTGATTTGAGGGGCTAGATTGACATAGCCGAATTTCGCCAAGTCAAAAGAATGGCGATTGCTACATTTGAGACTGTTCTCTACCAGAGTCAGATTGTCTTGACAGATAGGACAGGCAAAGGCAGTAGCAGAAGCAAAACGTTGAAGTTTGGGTTTGAGATTTGTATTCATAGTTTAAGTGTATCAAAAGAGGCAAATGAAAGCAACTTTAGGAATAAGTAGATGGGAGATTCAGTAGAAATAAAACTAATACTCTTCGAAAATCAAATTCAAACCACGTCAACGTCGCCTTGCCGTACTCAAGTACAGCCTGCGGCTAGTTTCCTAGTTTGCTCTTTGATTTTCATTGAGTATAATTCTCCAATTTATAAAATGAAATTGCTTTTTATATCTAAATTGCTATATAATAATGATAAGGAGGAAATAAGTATGTTAAAAGAAGTATTAACCGTCGCAAAAGTTGCGAAAAAATCATCACTCTTTTTGGGTGGTGTCGCATTTGGTACCCTTGGTTTGAAAATCTTGGCAAGTAAGGAAGCTAAAAAAGGTTATTCTAAAGCTTTGGCTAAGGCTTACAAGTTGAAAGACGGGCTAGATGCATCTGTTTCTGTTGTGAAACAACATGGAGACGATGTCTTGCAAGATGCCAAATATTTGTACGAGCAAGAGAAAAAAGAAGAGCAATTAGATAGCCTTATAGGGGAATAATATGTCTTTTAAAGTGCTACATAGAGGATACCAACATATCCGACTATCATCTTCTTTTCACTCACCTTGGATATTCAAGACTATCTTCGTTCCTTGGCGAGAGATGAAAAGGGGATTGAGTCTATCCAGTTTTACATGGATCAACAGCACTTTACTCTACGCATAAAAGAAGGCTTTTCTGTATTAGATAATGCAGAAGCCTTTTTAAAAAGAATTGATAAAGGGAAAGTTTCTGAGTTGATGACTCTTCCCATTCGTAGAGAAGAGAGTGCTTATTCTATTGTTTCAGGTGCAGCGATTAAGCGTATACTTTTTCGTAGTTTTGTACCGTCTCCTATTCGCTATATATGGACTTGTTATCAGGCTTTTGGCTATATTAGAGAAGCCTATCAAACACTAGCGCGTAAGGAACTAACGATGGAGGTCTTGGACTGTTCGGCGATTTTATTGTCCTTGTTTATGAACCAATACAAGACAGCTAGCAATATCATGTTTATGCTTGATTTGGGGAATCATTTAGATCAGTGGTCCTTGAAAAAAACTGCAACAGATTTAGAACAAAGCCTTCTTGCAAAAGAGAGCGATGTATTTCTAGTACAGGGGGATACGGTTGTTAGTATCAAGAGTTCCGATGTTCAAATAGGAGATGTCTTGGTCCTATCTCAAGGAAATGAAATTCTGTTTGATGGACAAGTAGTTTCAGGTTTAGGTATGGTCAACGAAAGTTCCTTGACGGGAGAGAGTTTTCCAGTTGAAAAAAGAGAGTCTGATTTGGTTTGTGCAAATACAGTATTAGAAACTGGAGAGTTGCGCATTCGTGTAACCGATAATCAGATGAACAGCCGTATTTTACAGCTGATTGAGTTGATGAAGAAATCTGAAGAAAACAAGAAAACGAAACAACGCTATTTCATCAAGATGGCGGATAAGGTCGTCAAATATAATTTCTTGGGGGCTGGTCTGACTTACCTATTAACAGGTTCTTTTTCTAAGGCTATTTCTTTCCTATTGGTCGATTTCTCCTGCGCTTTGAAAATCTCTACTCCTGTAGCTTATTTAACAGCTATCAAGGAGGGGTTGAATCGTGAAATGGTGATTAAGGATGGAGATATTCTGGAGAAATATCTGGAAGTTGATACTTTCTTGTTTGATAAGACGGGAACAATCACAACTAGTTATCCTATAGTTGAAAAGGTGTTACCTTTTGGGGACTATAGTGAGGAAGATATTCTCAGAATCAGTGCCTGTCTTGAGGAACACATTTATCATCCTATTGCTAATGCCATCGTCAAGCAAGCTGAGATAGAGGGAATTGAACATGAGGAAATGCATGGGAAACTCCAATATATCGCAAGCAAGGGGATTAAATCTCATATAGATGGGCAACCAGTTCTTATTGGAAATTATGTCTTGATGCAGGATGAGCAAATTCATATCAATTCAGAACAAAATGCTTTAATTGAAGAGTACAAGAGTCACTATAATCTCTTATTCTTGGCTTATCAGAATGAATTGATTGGAATGTTCTGTATTCATACTCCGTTGAGAAAAGAAGCAAAAGCAGCCTTGGAGAAACTTAAGGCACAAGGGAAAAAATTGATTCTGGCAACAGGGGACACCTTGGTTAGAACAGAGGAATTAGTCAAAGATTTGCCCTTTGATCAGGTCTATACAGACTTGAAACCTGATGGGAAATTTGAGCTAGTAGAGGAACTGCAGAAAGCAGGTCACACTATTTTGATGGTTGGAGATGGCTTGAATGACTCAGCTGCTCTAACCCTATCAGATATCGGTGTGGTGATGAATGAGAGTGCAGATATTTCTAAGCAGATGAGCGATATCTTATTGTTAGATAATCGTTTGGATTTCTTCCAAGAGTTGGATTGGCTATCATCATCTTTGCAAACACTCATCAAGAAGAATATTCAAGATACCGTTGTAGTAAATAGTAGTTTGATTGGCTTTGGCTTATTTAATTGGCTCAGTCCTTCAAATCTCTCTATCTTACATAATCTAACAACCTTGCGCATAGTCCTGCGTAGCCTGTCTATTAAGGCTAGATAGATGTGGTTATCAACAACAAAAAGGAGTTACCTTTCTCGAGGTTAACTCCTTTTTTATAGGTAAATGTTGAACAGTTTAGTAAGTCAATACAAAATATTTCTTCTTGCCGCGACGGATAACAGTCAGTTCGTTCTCTAACTTATCAGCGTCACTCAAGACATAGTCAAGGTCTTGGATGCGGTCACCGTTGACGTAGATAGCTCCGTTTTGGACGTCTTCACGGGCTTGGCGTTTTGAGTTGACCACACCAGATGCCACGAGGAGTTCCACGATATTGTGGTTTTCGTCTGCTTGTACTTGGTAGTTTGGTACTCCACGAAGTCCTTGTTTGAGCTCTTTGACAGAAAGGTTTTTGATGTTTCCTGCAAAGAGTTGCTCAGTGATGTTGAGGGCTTCTTTGTAAGCTTCTTCGCCGTGAACAAGTGTTACGACTTCACGAGCCAAGACTTTTTGAGCCAAGCGTTCGTGTGGAGCTGCTTCAAACTGCTTGCGGATATCTTCAATCTCATCAAGTGACAAGAAAGTAAAGATTTTCAAGAAGCGAACAGCGTCAGCGTCCATAACGTTCATCCAGAATTGGTACATTTCGTATGGGGAAGTCTTTTCAGGATTGAGCCAGACTGCGTTTCCTTCTGATTTACCAAATTTCTTACCAGTTGCATCTGTGATCAATGGAACAGTGATAACGTGGCCAGTCTTGTCAGCCTTACGACGAAGCAATTCGGTACCAGCTGTCATATTTCCCCACTGGTCAGAACCACCGATTTGAAGGGTAACGTTGTAGTCTTGGTTAAGGACGAAGAAATCGTAACCTTGCATGATTTGGTAAGCGAACTCAGTGTAAGAAATTCCTGTTTCAATCCGTTTTTTCACAGACTCCTTGCTCATCATGTAGTTGACAGTAAAGTATTTTCCGATATCACGGAGGAAATCAATGAAGCTGATGCTGCCAAACCAGTCGTAGTTGTTGACCATGACAGCCTTGTTTTCCCCATTTTCAAAGTCAAGAAAACGAGAAAGTTGTCCTTGGATAGACTTGACCCAGCCATCTACTGTGTCTTTTGTTTGGAGACTACGTTCAGCATCTTTGAAGGACGGATCTCCGATGAGACCTGTAGCACCGCCAACGAGCGCATAGGGTTTGTGACCTGCTAGCTGCAAGCGACGACTTGTCAAGATTGCGACAAGGTGGCCTAGGTGAAGGCTGTCAGCAGTTGGATCGTAGCCAGTATAATAAGAAACTTGACCTTCTTCTAGGGCTCTACGCAAAGCTTCTTCATCAGTCGTTTGAAAAATCAAACCACGCTCTTTTAGCTCATCAAAAATGTGCATGTGTCTTTTCTCCTTTTTAAAAAATATTGTTTCTACCTATTGTATCACAAACTTGGGCAATAGCCTAGTAGAATAGGGAAGAAAGTGGCTATTTTATTGAAAGTTTACCTTTTATGGTATAATAGTTACAGTGAGGAAATCCATGCAAAATCAATTAAATGAATTAAAACGAAAAATGCTGGAATTTTCCAGCTAGTAAAATCAAAAATAAATCATAAAAAATCAGAGAAAGTCTCAGAAGAGAAGCAGTCGGATGGGACAGGTGGGAGAATTCTGTCTATTCTAGGGAGCATTTTAGTTGCTATCAAGGGAATTTTGAATACTCTCTTTATTCTAGGCTTTATCGGTGGGCTTTTTGGTGCTGGTGTAGCTCTTGGTTATGGAGTTGCTTTGTTTGACAAGGCCAAGGTTCCCCAATCGGAGGACTTGGTCAAGCAGGTTAAAAATATTTCTTCCATCTCAGAAATTGTTTACGCAGATGGGAGTGTCATTGCTTCTATCGAGAGTGATTTACTGAGAACTTCTGTCTCATCTGAGGAAATATCGGACAATCTCAAAAAGGCTATCGTTGCAACTGAGGACGAACATTTTCTTGAACATAATGGGGTTGTGCCAAAAGCTGTGATTCGGGCGACTTTGGGAACCTTTGCAGGTTTGGGCTCATCTAGCGGGGGCTCGACATTGACCCAACAGTTAATCAAACAACAAGTGGTTGGAGATGCTCCGACTTTGGCTCGTAAGGCTACAGAAATTGTTGATGCCCTTGCCTTGGAACGCAGCATGAGTAAGGATGAAATCTTGACTGCTTATCTCAATGTTGCTCCCTTTGGTCGAAATCATAAAGGGCAGAATATTGCAGGTGCCCAGCAAGCTGCTGAAGGGATTTTCGGTATCGATGCCAACAAGCTGAGTATTCCCCAAGCTGCCTTCCTAGCAGGTTTGCCACAGAGTCCGATTACTTATTCCCCTTATGAAAATACTGGAGAGTTAAAGAGTGATGAAGACTTAGAACTTGGTTTGAAGCGGGCCAAGGATGTTCTCTACAACATGTACCGTACGGGTGCTCTGACTCAGGAAGAATACGACCAGTACAAGGATTATAATCTCAAACAAGATTTCTTGCCATCAGGAACTGTCAATGCTGTTTCGAGAGATTATCTCTACTTTACAGCTATGTCTGAAGCGACAGACCGTATGTATGATTATTTAGTTCAGCAGGACAATGTTTCTAGCCAAGAGTTGAAAAAGGAAGCGATTCAAAAGGCCTATCATGAGCGAGCTGAGCAGGAACTAAGTAACGGTGGCTATAAAATCACGACAACAATCAATAAAAAAATCCATACTGCCATGCAAAATGCAGTTGCTAACTACGGTCGTTTGGTAGATGATTCGACTGGGCAGCCTGAAGTAGGGAATGTTTTGATGGACAATAAAACGGGGGCTGTTCTAGGCTTTATTGGTGGTCGTGATTACCAGACTAACCAAAACAATCACGCCTTCGACACCAAGCGCTCGCCAGCCTCTACAACCAAGCCTTTGTTGGCCTACGGTATTGCCATTGACCAAGGTTTGATGGGAAGCGCTAGTATCTTGTCCAATTATCCGACAAAATTCTCTAATGGAAATCCTATCATGTATGTAAATAGTCCAGGTACAGGCATGATGACCCTGGGTGAAGCCTTGAACTATTCGTGGAATATCCCAGCCTATTGGACCTATCGAATGCTGCGTGAGAAGGGCGTGGATGTCAAGGGTTACATGGAGAAAATGGGTTACGAGATTCCGGAGTACGGTATCGAAAGTCTGCCTATGGGTGGTGGGATTGAAGTCACAGTTGCCCAGCATACCAATGGTTATCAAACAATTGCTAATAACGGTGTTTACCATCAGAAACATGTGATTTCTAAGATTGAATCACCTGACGGTAGGGTAATCTATGAATTTCAAGACAAACCAGTTCAAGTGTACTCGAAGGCAACGGCAACAATTATGCAGAGTTTGCTTCGTGAGGTGATTTCATCTCGGATTACTTCAAGTTTCCAAACGGATTTGGCTTCTATCAATTCAAGCTTAGCTCGTGCAGACTGGATTGGTAAGACTGGGACAACCAATGAAGATGAAAATATGTGGCTCATGCTGTCAACACCAAGATTAACTCTAGGTGGTTGGCTAGGGCATGACGATAACCGCCCAATGGCTAAGGGGGCTGGGCATTATCGAAATGCCAAATATATGGCTTACTTGGTCAATGCTATCCAACAGGCTGAACCTGGTGTTTGGGGCAATGAACGCTTTAATCTTGATTCTAGTGTGACCCAATCTCAGGTCCTCAGATCTACAGGGCAGAAGCCTGGCAAAGTATCCGTTAATGGAAAAACAGTTGATCTGTCAGGTTCTACTGTAACGAGCTATTGGGCTAATAAAGCGGGAGCTCCTACAACAAGCTATCACTTTGCTATTGGAGGAAGCGAAGCAGATTACCAAAACGCTTGGTCAAGTATTATTGGTAGTTTCTCATCTACACCAAGTTCAAGTAGTAGCTCAAGTAGTAGTTCTAGCAGTACATCAAGTTCATCATCACCTACACAATCAAATAGTAGAAGATAGGAAAGTGGTATTGATTGCCACTTTTTTCTTTTTTCCTTTCGTGTTACAATAAAGGTATGAATCAGTATCAGAAAAAGATTGTTAAAGGAACCATTTATTCACTCCTATCCGGCTTAATCTGGGGAATCTGTGGAATTTTAGGAGAATATTTCTTTACTCATTACCAGGTGTCTTCGGGCTGGATTACTTCTATGCGTTTGACACTGGCAGGGAGTCTTGTACTCATTTGGTCAGCAATGCAATTAAAGTCGCAAGTGCTAGATATTTGGCGAGATAAGAAAAATTACCTACCCTTTTAGCCTATGCTATTTTGGGGATTTTTTCAGTTCAGTATTTTTTCTACCTCTGCGTAGAATATTCTAATGCAGCGACAGCAACTATTTTACAGTTTATTAGCCCTGTCTTTATCCTCTTTTACAATCGCTTGGTTTATCACAAACGAGCGTCAAAAAGTGCTATTCTTTATGTTTTGGTTGCCATGTTGGGTGTTTGCCTGATGGCGACAAAGGGAGATCTCTCTCAATTATCCATGACACCACTAGCACTTGTGACGGGTTTGCTGAGTGCCATGGGGGTCATGTTTAATGTTATCTTACCTCAACCTTTTGCGAAGCGTTATGGTTTTGTTCCCACGGTTGGGTGGGGGATGATTTTGGCAGGTTTGTTTAGCAATGTCCTTTCCCCTGTTTACAAGCTCTCCTTTACTCCTGATATTTGGAGTATCTTGATTTGTCTCATTATTGCTTTCTTTGGGACAGCTTTTGCTTTTTTTATTTCCATGAAGGCTGTGTCCTTGGTTTCTCCTTTGGTGGTTTCCGTTATTAGTGCCAGTGAACCTCTCTCTTCTGCCCTTTTGAGTGTTTTATTTTTAGGTTTAGTAGTGGATTGGTCCCTTCTTCTAGCTATGGCCTTGATTATTTTACCTATGATTTTCCTATCGATAGAAGAAGCGAAAGAAAGTAAATAAAAAGTCTTTTCTTAATTCTAAAAGTGTGCTATACTAGAATAGTCAATAAAACACGGGGAGATAGTTGTGAAGAGTGTTTTTAGGTTGTATCGGTAGGGGCTTGCTTTTACCGACAGCACGTTTTATCTCACATCCCTAAAAATCATACCTAAAAACAAACAAAAAGGCTTCAAATTTGAGGCCTTTTTGGTAGAATAGGTATCATTAAAATGAACTAGGAGGCGCCTATGACTGCCACAAAAATGAACGCACAAGAAATTATCCAATTTATCGCCAATGCTGAAAAGAAAACCAGTGTGAAAGTAACCTTTGAGGGACAACTCGCAACTGCTGTACCAAGCTCTGTTGTCAAATTAGGGAATGTCCTATTTGGAGACTGGAAGGATGTGGCTCCGCTTCTCGATGGTTTGGTAGAAAATCAAGACTATGTTGTTGAGCAAGATGCTCGTAATTCTGCAGTTCCTTTGCTAGATAAACGTGATATCAATGCTCGTATCGAGCCAGGTGCTATTATCCGTGACCAAGTTGAAATTGGTGACAATGCTGTTATCATGATGGGAGCGGTTATCAATATCGGTGCTGAAATTGGTGCAGGAACTATGATTGACATGGGGGCTATCCTTGGTGGCCGTGCTATTGTTGGGAAAAATAGTCACGTTGGTGCAGGTGCGGTTCTTGCAGGTGTGATTGAGCCAGCTAGCGCAGAACCAGTCCGTGTCGGAGACAATGTTCTTATCGGTGCCAATGCAGTGGTTATCGAAGGTGTGCAAATCGGTAGTGGTTCAGTTGTCGCAGCAGGAGCTATCGTTACCCAAGATGTCCCAGAAAACGTAGTAGTAGCAGGTGTTCCAGCTCGTATTATCAAAGAAATTGATGCCCAAACTCAACAAAAAACAGCGCTAGAGGATGCGCTTCGTACCTTGTAATGGTAAAAGAAAAATAGAGGCGGAACCCTTTTCCAGCCTCTTTCTGCTATATAGGAGGATAGATAGATGTTAGATTTGATTCAGACTAGACGAGATTTGCACCAGATTCCAGAGATTGGCTTGGAGGAGTTCAAGACTCAGGCTTACCTGCTGGATGTGATTGAAAAATTGACTGCGGGTAAGGATTTTGCTCAAGTTCGAACTTGGCGAACAGGTATTTTGGTCTATTTGCAGGGAAGTCAGCCAGAGCGGATCATTGGTTGGCGAACAGACATTGATGGCCTACCTATCGTCGAACAAACAGGCCTTCCTTTCGTTTCCCAACACCAAGGTCGTATGCACGCTTGTGGTCATGATTTCCACATGACTATTGCTTTGGGCTGTCTTGAGCGAGCCCTTGAGGAGCAACCAAAGAACAATCTGCTCTTCCTATTTCAGCCCGCTGAGGAGAATGAAGCTGGTGGTATGCTCATGTATGAGGACGGCGCTTTTGGAGACTGGTTACCAGATCAATTTTATGGCCTCCATGTTCGACCAGATTTGAAGGTTGGACAGATTGCGACCAATACCCATACACTCTTTGCAGGAACTTGCGAGGTGAAGATCCGTTTCAAAGGAAAAGGTGGCCACGCAGCCTTTCCACATGAAGCCAATGACGCTTTGGTGGCTGCTAGTTACTTTGTGACCCAGGTGCAGTCAGTTGTCAGCCGCAATGTCAACCCAATCGAGGGAGCAGTGGTGACTTTTGGCGTTTTCAGGCTGGAACAACCAACAATGTTATCACAGACACAGCCTTTTTGCATGGAACTATTCGGGCCTTGACTCAGGACATGAGTCTCTTGGTACAAAAGCGGGTCAAAACAGTTGCAGAAGGAGTTGCAGCTGCCTTTGGTATGGAAGTCGAAGTGGAACTCAAACAAGGTGGTTACCTGCCTGTTGAGAATCATCCAGCCTTGGCGCGTGAACTGATGGACTTCTTTGAAGAAAAAGACGGAATTGAGTTGATTGATATCGAACCTGCTATGACAGGTGAGGACTTTGGTTATCTCCTTTCAAAGGTTGATGGCGTGATGTTTTGGCTAGGTATCGATAGTCCCTACGCCCTTCATCACCCTCAGATGAGTCCTAAGGAAGAAGCCTTAGCTATTGGGGTGGATGCGGTCTCTAGTTTCCTGAAAAAGAAGGCAGCAGAGTAGAGGGGTTATCTATGAAATCGGAATTACGTAAGCAAGTCTTACAGGAAATGAAGACTTTATCTCAAGAACAAAAACAGGCTATAGACCAAGCTTTAACCGAGCGACTTTTACAACACCCCTTTTACCAAGAAGCTAAAATCATCGCAACCTATCTCTCTTTTCCTCACGAATTTCAAACGCAGGAATTGATTGAGCAGGCGTTGAAGGACGGCAAGAAGGTTCTGATACCTAAAACCTATCCCAAGGGGCGCATGGACTTTGTAGTCTATGATCCGCAGCAGTTGGTAAAAACTTCCTTTGGCTTACTGGAGCCACAGGGAGATTTGGAAGTGGTAGATGCCTCTCAGATTGATTTGATTCATGTTCCGGGGCTGGCTTTTACGACCAAGGGATATCGGATTGGCTACGGTGGAGGCTATTATGACCGCTATCTGGAACATTTTTCTGGTCATACTTTGAGTACGGTTTATCCTTGTCAAATTCAGGACTTTATACCTGAAAAGCATGATATTCCTGTTCAGGAGGTTCTGATTGATGAAGGAAATCTTTGATAGACGTTACCCTGTGACGAGTTTCTTTCTTTTAGTGACGGCCTTGGTGTTTCTATTAATGCTGGTGACTACAGGAGGAAACTTTGACAGGGCGGATACCTTATTTCGATTTGGAGCCATGTATGGGCCGGCTATTCGCCTCTTTCCTGAGCAGGTTTGGCGTCTCTTCTCTGCTATTTTTGTTCATATTGGGTGGGAGCATTTTATTGTTAATATGCTTTCTCTCTATTATCTTGGTAGGCAAGTAGAGGAAATTTTCGGATCTAAGAAGTTTTTCTTTCTCTATCTTTTATCAGGAATGATGGGTAATCTCTTTGTTTTTGTATTTAGCCCCCAATCCTTAGCAGCAGGAGCTTCTACTTCTCTCTATGGACTATTTGCTGCGATTATCATTCTTCGCTATACAACGCGTAATTCTTATATCCAACAGCTAGGGCAATCTTATCTGACACTTTTTGTGATTAATATTGTTGGAAGTGTTCTGATTCCAGGAATCAGCCTAGCAGGACATATCGGTGGTGCAGTCGGCGGAGCATTTCTAGCAGTCATCTTTCCAGTTCGAGGAGAAAGACGGATGTATAGCGCTAGTCAGAGACTGGTAGCGTTAGTGTTATTTGTAGGACTCGCAGTCTTACTTCTTTACAAGGGAATGGGCTATGTGTAGGGAATGAATAGTTAAATGCGCATGGATTCAGTTGCCAATAAGTCATCTACAAAGATGGCTTTTTTGTTGCAAAATTGGAAGGATAGCGAGTTTCTTGTATCTTATGATTTGATGAATTTGTCTGATCTTTAATAGACTAAAAAATGCTATAATAGTCAATAATAAAAGAATGGACGAGGTAGTCGAATGGAAAATTGTGTTTACATCATTTCAGGTCCTCCTGGTGTTGGGAAAAGCACAGTCAGTAAGGAGTTGGCCTATTCTTTTAAGAAAAGTGCAGTAATTGAAGGCGATATGATTTATTTAATGATTAAAGGAGGACTCGTGGCTCCTTGGGAAGATGATGGTTATTACATGGATTTATTTTGGGATAATATCATCAGTCTGATCAATAATTTCATCGACCGAGGTATTACCGTTGTGATAGAATATGTCATTTTTGAAGAGCAACTAAAGAAAATTGCAACCTTCTTAAAAGAAAAACAAGTTGCCCTAAAAATATTGTGTCTTAATGGCCGAAGAAAAAACCTTGAAAGATAGGGATGGTTCTAGAAAAGAAATTGAAAGAGTGGGCAACTTATCAATACAAGCAAGAAGTGAGTTTCTAGCTAAAAATAAGGAAAAGGAAAACATTTTCTGTATACAGATGATTTAGACGTCCCCAAAATAGCAAATATCATTAAAACTTCAAATCGATTTTTGATTGAAAATCTGTAATCCATCATTAAGGACTGAGGTTGAGTTGGTAGATTTAGAGACATATCACATAAATTTTTAAATTGTATGTAAATTTGTAAAATAATTAAGTCTCCAGAGTCAACTTGCTGGAGACTTAATTTATTATCTGGAAACTAATTCTATTCCTTCTCAGCCAATTCTTTTCCAAGTTGGATGATGTAATCTTTCAAGTCATCTTTGACTTGTGGGTGCTTGAGGGCGTAGTCAATAGATGTTTTCATAAAGCCAAACTTATCGCCAACGTCGTAACGAGCTCCTGTAAATTCACGGGCGAAAACACGTTGTGTTTTATTAAGTGTATCAATAGCGTCGGTAAGCTGGATTTCATTTCCAGCGCCGGGAGCTTGATTTTCGAGGATATCAAAAATTTCTGGTGTGAGCAGATAGCGTCCGATGATTGCCAAATCACTTGGAGCATCTTCTGGAGCTGGTTTTTCAACGAAAGTTTCGACACTGTAGAGACCATTAATCCCTTCACCCTGAGGAGCTATAACTCCATATGCTGAAACGTCTTCATGAGGGACAGGCATAACAGCAATTGTTGATGCGTGAGTTGTCTCGTAATCATTCATCAATTGTTTTGTCAAAGGTATAGCATGGTCATCTGTGATATCCATTAGGTCGTCACCAAGCATGACAACGAAGGGCTCATTCCCCACAAAAGCTTTTGCTTGTAAGACAGCATCGCCAAGACCACGAGGATGGCTTTGACGGATAAAGTGAAGGCGAATGCCAGTTGTTTCGTCTACCAATTTTAGCAAGTCATGTTTGCCTTTTTCTTTGAGGTTGTACTCAAGCTCAAAGTTTGAGTCAAAGTGGTCTTCAATAGAACGTTTTGATTTACCAGTAACAACCAGAATGTCCTCAATACCTGATTTAAGAGCCTCTTCCACGATAAATTGGATAGTTGGTTTGTCTACAATTGGCAACATTTCTTTGGCAAGGGCCTTGGTTGCTGGTAAAAATCGAGTTCCGAGTCCAGCGGCAGGGATGACTGCCTTTCTAACTTTTGATGTCATAAGTATCCTTTCTTTAGAGGGTTAAGACCACTCATTTTCTGCTTTAAATTCATTGTTCATGATGTCATAAATGGCATCTTTGATATTGGTTCCGTGGTAGATAACTTGGTAAATGGCCTGTGTAATTGGCATATAGACTCCAAGTTCTTGCGCTAGTTCATAGGCTGCTCGAGTCGTTGAGATTCCTTCAATCACCATGCCCATATTGGCTTCGATATCAGTTAGGGATTCTCCACGACCAAGAGCATCTCCAGCTCTCCAGTTACGAGAATGGATGGAGGTTCCCGTTACGATCAAATCTCCCACACCAGATAAGCCGCTATAGGTCAGTGGACTGGCCCCGAGTGCTACCCCTAGGCGGGTAATTTCTGCCAAGCCTCGAGCGATGATGGCTGCCTTAGCATTGTCACCGAATCCCAGACCATGTAAAGCTCCAGCACCGACAGCAATAATGTTTTTAAGAGCGCCAGCAGTTTCAACTCCGATAACATCCGTATTGGTATAAAGTCGGAAGTAGTGATTACTAAAGAGCTCCTGAACGTATTGAGCTGTTTGTAAGTCTTTAGAAGCAGCAGTGATTAAAGTCAGATCACGCACAATGGTCTCTTCTGCATGACTAGGACCTGAAACAACGACAATATCACTGCGGAGATGTTCAGGAATTTCTTCTTCAAGAATGGTTGATAATCGTTTATGGCTATCAGGTTCCAATCCCTTTGATGCGTGCATGATGATTACCTTATGGTCTAAGGTTTTGGCAACTTGTTGGGCAACAAGTCGTGTCACTTTTGTTGGGACAACAAACAAAATCGCATCTACATCTTTCAATGCCTCTGCTAAGTCAGTATAGGCATTGATATTTTCATCTAGAACGACATCTTTAAAGTAGTGCTTGTTAGTATGGTGTGTATTAATTTCATTGATTTGCTCGGGAAGATTTCCCCAAATACGTACCTCGTGTCCATTGTCATTTAAGACTTGTGAAAGGGCAGTTCCCCAAGAACCAGGTCCCAAGACGGCGATGGTTTGTTTTTCCATGATTTCCTCCTTAATAGAGTCCTTTCTCTTATTCTATCATATTCTAGAGGATTTTGCACTTGCATTGCTGGGGAGTGGTGGCTTTGTTACTTGAAAAATACACAAAAACCGAGACGAAGTGATGAACTCTTAGTCTCGGTTTTGATATTCCTTAAAGAATAACTAGGTTTATTTCAATTGGTCTGTAATGTCTTTTGATAGCAACATTCCCAGATGATAAGTTTTATTGATGTAAGCAATGACGTCATTGATATTTTCAGTAGTGTGAATTTTCTCTTTGATGTCAGCCCTAAATGTTTCATCCTTCAAAAGTTGTTCTTGGTAGAGTCTTTGAAGTCTTTCCTTCTCGTACTTATTGAGTAGAAAAAGGAAAACCAAGCTAATCACAACGAGGATATAAGCGTATTGGCTCATAGAATATCTCCCTGTATGATAAAGAAGTAGTGAATAAATCGATTCAGTAAATCTAAAATAGCAGAACAAGTCAGCAAAACTTGATAAGATTTTTGATAGGTTCTAAACCAAATTTTGTATAGGATTGGGCGTTAGTTACTTAGACTGCTTTACAATCGAGTAACTTGAAGATTATGACATAATCCTACCTCAATCGACTTTATTTGGTTTGGTGAATTAGTGAAGCGTTTAGGCAAGTGTCTCAAGTTACGACGTATTGTAATAGAAATCGATATTATTTATGTTTTTTTACTAGTGAAGCGCCTAGCCAAATCCCTGATAGAATTTAGCGTTAGTTACTTAGATTACTTTTTAATCAAGTAATTTAAAATATTACGACATGAACTAAAGCAAATCGATATTATTTGGTTTAGTGAATTAGTGAAGAGTTTAGGCAATTCGCCATATAGCGATTGCCGTCAAGAGACTAGGAACTTTAGTTCCAGTCTCTTGTAACGATTTACATCTTCTCTGGCGCTTCTACTCCAAGCAAGCGAAGGGCTTCTTTGAGAACGACTGCGGTTGCATAGCTGAGGGCTAGACGGCTGTCGCGTTCTGGACTTTCATCCAAGATGCGCGTATGTGCATAGTATTTGTTAAAGGCTTGAGCCAGGCTAATTGCAAATTTAGCAATGATAGAAGGTTCAAAGTTATCTGCCGCGCGTTGATAATACGTGGGAAGTCTTGGATGAGTTTGATGATTTCCCAGCTTTCAGCATCATTCAGGCTGTAGTTGCCGGCTGTTTCTGGTTTGAAATCCGCTTTGCGCAAGATAGATTGGATACGAGCGTAGGCATATTGAACATAAGGTCCAGTTTCACCCTCGAAGGATACCATGGCCTCTAGATCGAAATCATACCCATTTGTACGGTCGGTCTTGAGGTCATAGAATTTAATGGCTCCAACCCCAACAGCATGGGCCACCTGGTCTTTGTTTTCAAGTTCAGGATTTTTAGCCTCGATTTGGGCTTTGGCACGACTAACAGCCTCTGCAACAGTAGGCTCTAGTAAGATGACATTCCCTTTACGAGTAGAGAGTTTTTTCCCTTCTTTTGTAACCAAACCAAAAGGAACGTGAGTAATATCGTCACTCCAGTCGTATCCCATCTCTTGCAATACAGCTTTGAGTTGTTTAAAGTGGGCAGATTGTTCTTGACCAACGACATAGATAGATTTGGCAAATTGGTATTCGTTTTTACGGTAAAGGGCTGCAGCCAAGTCACGTGTGATATAGAGAGTTGCACCATCAGATTTTTTGATAAGGGCTGGATGTTCAATTCCATATTTCTCAAGATTCACAACTTGGGCACCTTCTGATTCAACAAGAAGGCCTTTTTCAGAAAGAATGTCTACAACTGCATCCATCTTATCGTTGTAGAAGGCTTCCCCGTTGTAGCTGTCAAATTCGACTTGCAATTCATTGTAAAGGCGGTTAAATTCCACCAAACTTTCATCACGGAACCATTGCCAAAGAGCGAGAGCTTCTTCATCTCCATTTTCAAGTTTACGGAACCATTCGCGTGCTTCTTCATCCAAGCTAGGGTCATTTTCAGCTTCAGCATTGATACGAACGTAGAGTTTAAGAAGTTCATCGATTGGATGAGCTTTTACAGCTTCTTCGTCGCCCCATTTTTTGTAGGCAACAATCAACATCCCAAACTGTTTACCCCAGTCTCCCAAATGGTTGACCTTAACTGTTTGATAACCGATTTTTTGGAAAATATGTGACAAGCTATCTCCGATAACAGTTGAACGCAGGTGACCAATAGAGAATGGTTTAGCGATATTGGGACTAGACATGTCGATAACAACATTTTCTTGTTTGCCGATATGTTGGTCAGCATAGTGTTCTTTTTCAGTGATAACAGCTTGCAATACTTGAGCAGAAATGGCAGATTTATCAAGGAAAAAGTTAACGTAAGGTCCCGTTGCAACAACCTTTTCAAAGGATTGGCTGTTAATCTTTTCAGCCAGTTCAGCCGCAATCATTTGTGGCGCTTTACGTTCGACTTTTGCAAGAGAAAAAGCAGGGAAAGCGATGTCTCCCATTTCTGAGTTTTTAGGGGTTTCCAGTAAATTTAAAATAGCCTCTTGATCCAGGCTATCAATGACGCTAGCCAACTCGCTAGCAATCAATTCTTTTGTATTCATTAAGAGCTCCTTTTGGACTTTTCTACTATTTTATCACAATTTTTAAAAGAAAGAAATGAAAAAATTTTTGAAATCTACTT